>CAZFOX010000794.1:0-2758 GCA_964520565.1 uncultured bacterium
TACTGCATTTTGTAAATCCTTTAAAATCAGACACTAATACTGGGACACTAGTGATATTCTTTGTTGGAATATAACTCACCCCGATTCAACATAGATAAAATAGCCAATCGTAGGGTGCGGTCGAGCGTAGCGAGCCCCACCAAGGCCACCCCGTACCGCCTTGATTTGTCATTGCGAGCGCAGCGAATTGTAGGGTGCGGTCGAGCGCAGCGAGCCCCACCGAAGCCCCGTTTGTGTTTTCAATCACGCTAGGAGGAGAAATCCCGCATCCAGGGTTTCATTTTTCCCAGCTACCCTTTTATAATCAACTCATTCTTGAAAAGATAACATTATCGTCTGGGAGAACCGACCGTGGCTTTGGAAACCAATCTGTTGGGCATTGTACATCCGGTATTGTTCCCCGGGCCGGGTAATACCGGCTCGGTGATGCGGGGGGAAGGCCGTAAAGAATACGTCCTTAAAAGCTTGCAATGGATCGTGGACGATCCCGATTTCCAATCGCTGGAAATCACCCGCATCAAATCGCCCTCCATCCGTAAAGAAGTCAAGGCGCTTCTCAAAAAGGCGAAAAAAGAAAAGAAAATTCAGGAAATCGTTTACAGCGCCCAAATGGTTCAGCTGATCAATGAAGACAAGATCGTCGAACCTTCCGATATTGGTTCCCTGGATGAAAACGAACGGGTAAAAGCGGTCGAACGCCTCAAGGAATGTATAGACGAAGCCTGTGAATACGAATGCGATAAATTCGCTTTCTACAGCGGTAAAGACCCCGCCATTATGAGTGGGCTTTCCGGCGAGGCCGCCGAGCGTACCCGCGAAGAGGCGCTCTCCCAACTGCGGCGTTCCGTTCATGAGATTTGTCTCTACCTGCATGAAAAATCGAACAAAAATCCGATGCAGCCGCTCCTGGAAGTCTTCGACGGGCGCGCCAATATCCCCGGTACGAACTTTTTTAAGGAAGCGCTGATTGGCTCCGCCGACCGGGCGGAACGCCTGGTCGAATCGGTGCGGCATTATTACGGCCATAACGAATTCGCTCTGATGATCGACACCAGCCACATGCTGATCTCCGGCGAAGGGCCGGACGTTCTCAAAAAGCTCACCCCCTACCTGGGACACGTGCATATCGCCAACGTGGTTCTCAACCGTAACGCGCCGGATGGCGAGCTTCGTTACGGCGACGTCCATCCGGCCTTTAACATCGGCGAAGGCGAACTGACGCCGGATGCGCTGGCGGGCTATCTGCTTGCGCTGAACGAATCGCAATACGCAGGAACCGTCTCTTTTGAAATCAAGCCCATCGGCAGCGAGATTCCCGAGGATATCGCCCATTCGGCCAAAGCGTTTTACTTCGCCTGCCGCAATCGGATCGACGTCAATTACGCTCTTCCCCGTAACTTCATCTTCCAGTCCCGCCGCTTTCTGACCGACGATCTGTGGGATCGGCTGTCCGCCCTGCGGGTTAAGAATCCCGGCCTGGTCGAAGAGCGTATGCTGAAACGCAAACAGCGTGAAACGCTGGCTCCCACCGGCAAACTGGTGATCCTGGCCGCCGATCATCCGGCGCGCATGGTGACCAATGTAGGGGACGATCCGGTGGCGATGGGCAATCGCTTCGATTACCTGGGGCGTTGCGCCCGCGTTCTGATGGCCTCCTCGGTGGATGGCGTCATGGCTACCGCCGACGTCATGGAGGATCTGGTCTATCTGGATGCTCTCTACGAAGAAAAAACCGGCGATAGTTTCCTCGACGAACGGGTATTGATCGCCTGCATGAACCGCAGCGGCCTGGCGGGTGCGAAATACGAACTGCTCGACCGCATGACCGCGTACCGGGATGTCAAGAAAATCAAGAAACTCAAACTCGACGGCGCGAAGCTGCTCTTACGCCTCGCCATTCCCGATCCCTACGACCGCTACGCGCTGCAAACCATGGAAGAATGTTCGCGCAGCATCGAAGCCTGTCACGAAGTCGGCTTGCCCGTCTTCGTCGAACCACTTCCCGTTCAGAACATCGACGGCCGCTATCAGCTGATACTAAAGGCGGACGCCCTGATCAAAGTCATCGGGGTGGCCTCCGGACTCTCGCATTCTTCTTCGAACGTTTGGATGAAGATTCCCTATGTCGACGATTATCACCGCGTCACGCAGTCCTTCTCCGGCCCAATCCTGATGCTGGGCGGCGAATCGGTGGGCAGCCCAGTGGGTATCATCGAACAGTTCGAACGCGGCATGGGCGAAGGCGAAAACGTTCGTGGAGCGCTGGTGGGGCGTAACGTGCTCTATCCAGGCCCCGACGATCCGGCGGCTACCGCCGAAGCCGTCTGTGCGGTAATCGATCGAGGGATGTCCGCCAACGAAGCCGTTAAATACATGGCTTCATTCCGCGGATCGAAAATGAATCTTCTGCCAAGTGAATAAAAAAACAGTGAATTATAAATGTAGGATGGGCAGCGCTTTCCTGCCCACCACGTGAAGCACGATGGGCAGAAGGACGCTGCCTATCTTGTATACGACATAGAAAAGATATCGAAGCGGGTGCCAAGGGCGGCGCTTTCCCGCCCTTGATCGGAAATTGAAAAACGTCCGCAAGGTATGATCGAACGGGACATTGGATTCCCGGCTTTAAAGCGAACCATATCCAGACCACGTTATAAAGATGCAAAAAGCATGAACCAGCTCTTGCAAAACCAACTGAAAACGATTCAGTCGCCCAACCGTTCCCCGTCGTTGGTTAACGCCGTTGGATATCTGCTGT
>CAZFOX010000795.1:0-2753 GCA_964520565.1 uncultured bacterium
TCATGGACGCGGGCGTTCCCATCCGCTCCGCCGTGGCCGGCATCGCCATGGGGCTCATCTCGGAAGGCGATCGCTACGCGATTCTGTCCGATATCCTCGGCGTCGAAGATCACCTCGGCGACATGGATTTTAAGGTGACCGGCACGCGCAACGGGATCACGGCTTTTCAGATGGATCTGAAAATCGAAGGCATCACCCGTGCCATCATGGCCGAAGCCCTCGAACAGGCGCGCCAGGGACGCCTGCATATCCTCGATATCATGGATCGCGCCATCGACAAACCGCGCGAAGCCATCAGCCCCTTCGCGCCGCGTATCCAGGTCATCATGATTCCCATTGAGAAGATCCGCGATGTGATCGGACCCGGCGGCCGCATGATCCGCAAGATTATCCAGGAAACCGGCGCCAAGATCGATATCGACGACGACGGCAAAGTCGTCATTGCTTCGGTGGACGGCGAATCGGGGATCAAGGCGCGCGAGTGGATCGAAATTCTAACCGAAGAAGTCGAAGTAGGCCGCATCTATAAAGGCAAGATTACGCGCCTCATGAATTTCGGCGCGTTCGCCGAAATCCTTCCCGGACAGGAAGGGCTCATCCATATCTCCGAACTGGCCGAGCAGCGCGTCAATACGGTCGAAGACGTGGTCAAGGAGGGCGATGAAATCGACGTGCAGGTCATCGAAATCGACGACCTGGGACGCATCAACCTCAGCAAGAAACTGGCCGACCGCGCCTTGGGACGAACCGCTCCCGAAGATTATTACGACCGGGAAAAACGCAGCGACCGGGGCGACAGAAGCGACCGCGGCGGACGCGGCGGTGACCGGGGCGGACGCAGTGGAGACCGGGGACGGGGCGGCGATCGAGGTGCACGCGGCGGCGACCGGGGGCGTGGAGGCGACCGGGGCGGACGCGGCGGCGGAAACCGCTAGGAGTCTGACCGTTTCATATTGTCGGGTAAAAAAGCATACTATGGATCCACTAGCGAATCGGATCCTCATTAGATTGCTTCGCTTTGCTCGCAATGACATAGCGATACGTTTGTGTCATTGCGAACGAAGTGAAGCAATCTATAAGTCAAATCGTTGTTTTTTACTTGACACTCTTTGTCGGTCGCTCTAGAACGGTTCTCAAAAGAATATGCGGTATGGAATCCATTCCGTCTTCAGGAAAGCCAATCCAGTTTGGCTTTCCTGAAGCGCGAATATAAATGGAATTATTAGTACCACTCTATTTAAGAAATAATCCGCTTTCGGCGGGGAACCCGATCTGCCCATTGGCCGGATCGATCTCGTCGCCATTCAGAAACTCGCCGTAGTAATAATTGAACTTGTCCAGAATGACGATATCGAAATTATCTAGATACACGGTCAGCGTTTCGGTCTTGTGGGGATTAATCACCTGAATCACCGGGATAAATCCGCCCGACGACGGCGCGGCGAACGTGGATATCCTTTTGTACTGTCCTTCGAAATACCGGTAGTTCGTGGGTGTGTTGGTGGAAATCAAGCGGTCGGGTTCCACGCCGATCGTTGCGATGATGATCTCGGCATCGTTGCTTTCCGTTCGCACGTTGCAGCGGATCATCGCCGCTTCCTGCGTGGTGATGTAAGGACCGAAGATCATGACGCCTTCGCCCGGCTTCGCCTCGATAGTCACCCCCTGCCCGTCCGTCGCTCCATCGTAGGCATTGTCGGTAGGGATGTAGGAGAACGAAACGGAGGCTTGCGGATACGCGCCGAAGCCTGCGCCCTGGAGCGAGACGCTGTTTTCCGACGCCGTTTTTTCGGAGAAATTCAGCCGGATAAAATTATCCACGGATACACCCGTTTGTTGGATGGACGGATTCTGCCGGGACGCCGTTTTCCACGGGCCGAGAATTCCCGCCTCGCTGCCGCTGACTTCTTTCTGGATCGCGTCTGCCGGGGGATCGATTTCGTTGCAATTCAAAAACTCGCCATGATAGGCGTAGAATCGATCCAGGGGCAGGATTTCCAGATTGTCCACATACGCGGTCAGGGATTCGGTGGAACTGGTGTTGAGAATCTGGAGCACCGGCATATAGCCGTTGGTGGGAGGCGTGACAAACGCGCCGATGCGCCGATACTGCCCCTGAAAGAAAGCCTGGTTAAAGGGCGAGTTGGTGGCAATGAAAATGTCCGGTTCTCCACCGATGGCGGCGAGGGTAACCTGGACGTCCGGCCGATCTGTCCGGACAGAGCAGCGGATCGCGGCGGCGTCCTGCGAATCGATGCGCGAGCCGAAGATCATCACCCCTTCGCCGGGTTTGGCTGTGACGATTGCGCCCTGGCCGTCGGTCGCGCCTTCGAAGGCGTTTTCGGTGGGGATATAGCCAAAAGTAACGCTGGCCTGCGGATACGCGCCGAAGCCCGCGCCTTGGAGTGACACCTTGTTTTCTTCCGCCGTCGCGCCGGAGAATGAATATTGAACGGGAGATTCTCCAGCAAACGATGTCAATGTGGCCATCAGCCCCGCCCAAACCAAGTATGACAGAAATCTGTACATAACCATCTCCTAATCTGTGTATTCAAGTAGACTCATCGTTTAATTTTACGTTCTTGATGGGTCGATAATGATTGACTCATCCACAAATCTCAAGGGCAGAAAAACATTGCTCTTGGCACCCGCGCAGATTAATCGCGTCTGGTTCGACGATGTGGCCATCGGTGAGACCTACATCGGGCCGATCCCGGTAACGAGCGGCATGGAGATGAAGTGAAGGCGCATTT
>CAZFOX010000796.1:0-2747 GCA_964520565.1 uncultured bacterium
TCGCAAGCCGCGAAGCGGCCAAGAAATCCTTCGCGGAACTTCTCAAAATTCCGCTGGCTTCTCCTTCCGTGTCCGTAAACGTTCGCCAGGTTACTGAAGAAGAAGGATTGTATATCGAAGATATATCCTGGGAATCGCTGGATGGAGAAGAACCCATCGCCTATTTCATCCGTCCCACCACAAAAACGGTTTCCTTCCCGGCCATCATCTGTCTGCATGGGACCAGTGGCAGCCGCGATTCGATGACCACTTCTTTTTTCGGCGTGGGAGATTGGAAACGCCCTGGTGATAAAACGTCTCATACTCGAATGCTGGGCTGGGCGCGCGAACTGGCGCGGCGTGGCTTTGCCGTGCTCGCCCTGACTCAGCGCGGCTTGGATATACGAACGCCCGATACCAACGATCAGGCCAAAGATTTGCTTGTTCGCGGTCGCACCCTAATGGGCGCGATTGTCTACGAAATCCGCCAAGGCATTTCGTATCTCTGCCAACGCAAGGATATCGATCCAAACCGCATTGGCGTAACCGGTATGTCGTTCGGTGGAATCACTGCTTTTTATACCTGGTTGGTGGATAGCCGGGTGGCCGTATCTGCACCTCTTTGTGCGGGTGTGGGTTCTATCGATGTATTTTTGCGCATAGGTTCGCGGGGGTACCACGGATTTTATTGGTGGATTCCCGGAATGCTCACCCGGGGCGATCAGGGCGATTTTGCCGCCGCCATGGCGCCCCGTCCCTTGATGCTTTGGGCTCCCCTGAATGATATCGGCATGCCCAAAGAAGGAGTCGATCGCTTTTTAGAAGTTGTACAACCCGCTTATAGGAATGCTAAAGCCGAGGGGAATCTGGTCGTTCACCGTCCACCGGGCGAACACGAATTTTCATCGGAGGCGTTCGAAGCGATGGTGAATTTTATGGAAGAAAAGTTACCGGGGAATCCGAAATGATTGAATAGACTCTCGTTAAAAAAAATTATCGATCGTAGATATCAGGAAAGACGAAACGGCAAAAAGTCATCAACGTTAATTCAATCCGCAAGATTTCGCGGTTCGAGCCAAGTGACTGGTACAAGATATAGCGTGAGTTTCGTCTTCAAGACACTTTTTGCCGGATTATCCGGATAGAGGCTTGTCTCACATTTTTTCCAAAGCCGTCAATGCCTCGATTTTTGATGGATAAATCTCAAAACATTCCACAAGATTTGTGATCTTCAGTAAGTTGTGTATATCCTTGTTGAGAGAACAGAATACGATATGTTTTTCTTTGTCGCTTGCTTCTTCCTTTCCGATGATCAATACGCGTAATCCGGCACTGCAGATAAACTTCATTCCCGAAAAATCGATCAAGATATTTTTTTCTCCGATAGAAATTGCATTTTGTAGTTTTGAGGAAAAACTGGTTATATGAGCGGCGTCTACGATCCCCTTTATATAAATAACGGTCACTCCCGCTACGGTCTGTTCAGTAAATTGCATGGATTTTACTCCTGCTTCTAAACCACTAGGTTTATAGATTCTATCAAGGCGTTTCTGCGAGTTTGTCTCTCAGACTACTTTTGGAGCCTTGAAAGAATTTACAGATACCCGAATTTCAAATATCTTTGACTAGGATTTCTTGGGGAATGCAAATCGGGATTTCTGATGGATCGCATCCCCCCATTTGCTTCAGTCTATTAGGAATGATCAATTCAAACAAGAGTTAACAATTTTTATCAAGGATCGGCGGCATCTTGACAGGGGGGGAAGAGAATTCAATACTACGGCTCTTAAAGCGGTTCTCAATAGTATGCGCTTTTATTGAAACGTTCCGTCTTCGTAAAAGTTAACTTTTTCAGGCTTTTTCGAAATACAAATTGGAATGTAATTAGGAGAACCGCTTTTACAGGCTAAAAGAGAAGATGGTTTGATATTATCCGATAGAGATTCGACATGGAATTCAATCTCCCTCCGCATCTTCTGGCGAAGCCCCAAAAAATCAGGCTTGTAGGAAACGAATATGGCGATCCTTTCATTCCCTTCTTCTTCCATTAACGATCGACCTGACATCCATGGCCGCTTTGGTTCGTTCGGTGGCCGGTTTGTGCCGGAAACGCTGATGCCCGCGCTGGAGGAATTGGAAAAAGCCTTCCGGACTGCGATTGGGGATGCCGTTTTCATAAAAGAACTTCAAACCGTTTACCGGGAATACGCAGGTCGTCCCACTCCTCTGTATTACGCGCGGCGTTTGAGTGAGGCTCTGGGTGGTGCGCAGATTTTCCTGAAGCGCGAAGACCTGGCGCACACCGGCGCACACAAGATTAATAACACCCTCGGCCAGATACTCCTGGCCCGTCGAATGGGGAAAAACCGCGTGATCGCCGAAACCGGCGCGGGTCAGCACGGCGTTGCCACCGCCACCGCCGCGGCGCTCTTTGGCTTGCAATGCTGCGTTTATATGGGCGAAGAAGATACGGAACGGCAACGATTGAACGTCTTTCGCATGAAACTGATGGGTGCGGAAGTGATCCCGGTAATGAGCGGCACCAAGACGCTTAAGGATGCCATGAATGAGGCCTTGCGCGATTGGGTGACCAACGTGCGCAATACTTATTATGTGATCGGCACGGTGGCCGGTCCGCATCCCTATCCCCAAATGGTGCGCGAGTTTCAGCGGGTGATCGGCGATGAGGCCAAGCAACAGTTTTTTGGATTGACCGGCAAGTTACCCGATATTCTGGTGGCATGCGTGGGCGGCGGTAGCAATGCGAT
>CAZFOX010000797.1:0-2735 GCA_964520565.1 uncultured bacterium
ACGTTTTTTATGGGGGAAGGAATCGAAACCATGGAAGAGGCACTGGTACTGCAGCCCATCGAGAGAATCGCTCTCGGTTCCGATACCCTCATCCGGGCGATTCTGCCTGCAAACATTCCGATTTGAGTTTCCGCGTCTACAATATTTGTTCTGGAACAAATTATGAAAATCGGAGAGACAAACGTCTCCTCCTCCCAACCGTTCGCCATGTTCACCGGAATCGTTCGCGAAGTTGGCCGATTGATCGATGTAACTCGACAGGGTTCCACATCGCGTATCTGCATTAAAGCGCCGCAAACTTGCGCGGATGCTGAGCTGGGAGACAGTATCTGTTCCAATGGAACTTGCCTGACCGTGTCCGAATTGAATGGTGAACAATTCTCGGCCGATCTATCCAGCGAAACCATATTACGAACAACCTTTCAGACCGCCCATCCCGGCACGTGGATAAATATCGAACCGGCCCTGCGCCCCATCGATCGGATGGGAGGCCATATCGTAACCGGGCATGTGGACGGGATCGGAACAATCGAGTGCCTGGAGGAAGACAGCGCTTTCTGGAGAATGACGATTCGATTTCCCACTGAATTGACAGGATTTATCGCTCAAAAAGGCTCCCTATGCGTGGATGGCGTCAGCCTGACAGTAGCCGCCCTCGAAAACAATCGCGCTTTTTTCGCCATCATCCCGTTTACCATTCAACATACCAATCTTCATACAAAGCACCCTGGCGACTCTGTCAATCTGGAAATCGATATCCTGGCGCGTTACGTGGAACAACTTCTGAAAATTGGAGACACCCCCTGCGGATCTGGCTTAAGCCTGGAGACGCTGCGACAATATGGTTTTGCATCCGAGTGAGGATTAGAAGAACATCATGCACCGTTCTATCGAAGAAGCTATCCAAGAATTGAAAGCCGGGAAAATGTTGATCGTGGTTGACGATGAAAACCGCGAGAACGAAGGCGATATCGTCTGCCCCGCTGAAACGATAACTGCCGACCGTGTCAATTTTATCGTCTCTGAGGCGCGGGGTCTGGTCTGCGTTCCCCTGGAACGCGACCGGGCGGAACGACTGAATCTCAATCTGATGACCGCCGATAACACCGCTCTGCATAATACCAACTTCACGGTAACTGTGGATGCATCTCGAGGTACATCCACCGGCATTTCAGCCCAGGATCGCGCCATCACGATTCGCACGCTGGCCGATCCATCCGCAACACCTGACGCCCTGGCTCGTCCCGGCCATATCAGCCCGATCGTCGCCAAAGAAGGGGGTGTATTGCGCCGTTCCGGCCATACCGAAGCGGTAGTCGATCTTATGAAACTGGCGGGATTTCAGCCGGTAGGCGTACTCTGCGAAATTCTCAGCCGCGACGGCAGCATGGCGCGGATGCCCGAACTGGAGAAATTCGCCCAGGAACACAACCTGGGAATCGTCACCATCGAAGACTTGATTCGGTACCGCCATAAAACCGAACCCCTCATCGAAAAAATCCTGGTAACCCGCATGCCCTCCAAAATGGGGCATTTCGACATCCATTTGTTTGTCAGTAAAGTGGATGGCAAGGAACACGTCGCTCTGGTGAAAGGCGATATTTCATCCCCGGAACCGGTTCTGGTGCGCGTTCACGATCAATGTATGACCGGCGATGTTTTCGGGTCGTTACGTTGCGATTGCGGAGAACAACTGGCGTTTGCCTTAAACCGGATCGAAGAGGAAGGGCGCGGGATTTTGCTCTATATGTCCCAGGAAGGCCGGGGAATCGGCCTGACCAACAAATTGCGCGCTTATGTGTTACAGGATGAGGGATACGACACCGTGGACGCCAATCTTAAATTGGGGCTCAAAGCCGACGAACGCGAATACGGAATCGGTGCGCAGATACTCGCCAGCCTGGGTGTGCGCCAGATGCGCCTCATGACCAACAATCCACGCAAAATTCAACACCTGAACGCGTTCGGGCTGGAAATCGTCGAACGCATCCCCATCAAGGTGGGAGAAAATGAATATAATATCCATTACCTCCGAACCAAGGAAAAACGGATGGGACACATGTTTTGAAAGGAACCACGATGCCGAAAACGATCGAAGGCCAACTCTCCGCGGCGGGAAAACGATTTGGAATCGCCGTTTCCCGTTTCAATTCGTTTATCACGGAACGGTTGCTCGAAGGGGCGCTGGATGCACTTCAGCGCCATGGAGCCAGCGAGGATAAAATTACCCTGGTGCGTGTGCCCGGTTCGTTTGAACTGCCCCTCGTTCTCAAGAAAATGGCCGCTTCGGGATCGTACGACGCATTGATCGCCCTATCGGCCATCATCCGCGGCGATACGCCTCATTTCGATTACGTGGCGTCCGAAGCCGCCAAGGGTATTGCGATGGCCGGCCTGGAAACAGGTTGCCCGATTGCGTTTGGCGTGCTCACCACCAATACCATCGAACAGGCTGTCGAACGGGCGGGAACCAAGGCTGGCAACAAGGGCTTCGACGCCGCCATGACCGCCATCGAAATGGCCAACGTCTGCGCGCAACTATGAAACAGACCGGTCCTCGCCATGCGGCGCGCGAATTCGCCTTACGGGAACTATACGCTGTCCAACTCCTGACCGCCGCCGGAATCGAACCCCTCTCCCCCATTTCCAACTGGTGGGAAAAAGACGACCGATTGTCCGTTAACCGCGAGGCACACGATTTCGCCTGTCGAATGATCGACGGCGTTCGGAAATGC
>CAZFOX010000798.1:0-2727 GCA_964520565.1 uncultured bacterium
CAACCAGAATTTTTTACGCTCCCCCAGGAATTGAATGAATTCGAGAATCAGATCTTTCATACGTTTCATCTCCGTGTTTATGATGATGGGGAAAGATAAAAAAGTATAGAAAGAAGAACGGTTTTTTCCTAGGTTTTCATTCTAGGTTTTTAATGGAGTGGGAGACGTTTCCGTCCGCAAGGAAAGAAATAAGTCGGTTAAGAGCAGAGAAATATTCAAGTTGCGATCTAATCCTTCGACGGCGTCCAGAATTTTTTCAAATTTAATCAAAATCGTCTCCGGCGGTTCCGATCCCCACAGCTGCTGAATTTCGGTTTCCCGATCCTGATTTAAATAGGGTTTATGTTGTCCGTTGGAAGACGCCAGAACTCCATCCCGTACCAAGCCCAACAGGATGGTAAACAACGCACGGAGAGAATGCTTGCGCTTGCCTTTTTTGATCTCGTCGGAGAGTTGTTGGGCGATTTCCAGCGCTGCGGATTCGCGTTCCCGGATACGGATTAGGTTTTGGAGTATTTCATCCCGCATTTCCAGATAGTCGTTGTCGATCAACTCTTGAATTTGATCCGGATAACCGCCGGAAATGCGGGCTAAGGCGACGGCGGATTCCGGCGACCGTTTTTCATTCCATTTTTGAATTAAGGTCGATAAAGGTAAGGGAGAAAGCCGTATTTTTTGACAACGGGACAGGATGGTCGGGAGAATAGCGGAGATGGTATCGGTCAGCAAGAGAAAAACATTATGGGAATAGGGTTCTTCCAAAATTTTGAGCAAGCAATTGGCGCCTTCCAGATTCATTCGATGCGCTTCATGGAGGATGAAAATGCGCTGATCGCTTTCATACGGTTGAATCAAAGCGTATTCCTGCATCATGCGGAGGTGATCGATGCTGTAGTTGGAACCTTTGCGTTCCGGTTTACTCCAATCTTCATGGGGGAAAAGTTCAAACAAATCCGGATACATTCGTTGTTCGATGCGGCGGCAAGCGGAACACTGATCGCAAAAATCGTGAGGAAATTCTCGGCACACCAAGGTTTTCGCGACGGCGCGGGATACGGCGGCTTGGCCCGCCCCGGAAGGACCGTAAATTAAAAGGCTATTGCCGGCGATCCCCCGCATGAGGGATCGAATTATGATCTTCTTTACCGACGGATGGCATTCCACAGAATCCCAGCTCATGATGGGTAGAATGTACCGGCTTTGAAGGATTCTGAAAAGTGGGATTGAAGGATGATTTTATGGGTTAGCCATTCTATGTTTCTAAACTGGTCGGAATCGAGTATGATAGATACAAGTTACTCCCGCAATGGAGGACGGGGTTATGTTGACTTTGAATCCCGATGAACAGGTTTGGCTGCAGGAATATAAGAAAGCCTTGGAAGAACAATATCCGGGGTTGGTGCAGGATTTCATCATTTTCGGATCCAAAGCGCGGGGAGATGCGCGGGAAGATTCGGATTTGGATGTGTTGCTGATCATTCGCGAGGGGGATTGGCGATTCAAAAAGCAAGTAGAGGAATTAGGATATGAACTGGCTATCGGTACCCTCGCTATCCCGACCATCCTTATCTATACAGTGGAAGAAAAAGTCCAACGTTTGCAGAGACAATCTTCATTTTTAGAAACGGTCCAAGAAGAGGGAATCTCGGTAAGATGAAAAAGGAAGAAATTCAGTCTCATTGGCTTCGTTCCCTACGATCATTATCTTCGGCGAAAATATTGTTTTCGCATGATCAATATCCTGATGCCGTATCGCGGGCTTACTATGCCGTATTGCATGCCGCTCGAGCCGCTTTGTTGGTGCATGATGTAGTTCCCAAAAGTCATGGCGCTCTGCGTCAGTTTTTTGGACAACATTTAGTAAATGGCGGGGAAATCGAAAAAGAGTGGGCGAAAATATTATCGATTGAGTACCGATTTCGCTCCAGTGCGGATTATGAATCGGAATTCGAAATATCCAATGAGATCGCGGAAGAATTGCTGCGGGATGCGGAACGGTTTATCCAGCGGATGAAAAAATATTTGGAATCCCAAGGAGTGGTTTTGCCTGAGGATTGGTCATCAGAGAAATAGAAATAGGGATAAGTATATTATGTTGATCTTGAATCCCGATGAACAGGTTTGGCTGCAGGAATATAAGAAAGCCTTGGAAGAACAATATCCGGGGTTGGTGCAGGATTTCATCATTTTCGGATCCAAAGCGCGGGGAGACGCGCGGGAAGATTCGGATTTGGATGTGTTGCTGATCATTCGGGAGGGAGATTGGCGGTTTAAAGATAAGGTAGCTGATTTGGGTACGGAAATAGCGATCGGTAGTAATTGCGTGCCCTCTATTATTGTTTATACCGAAGCAGAAAGAAAACAGCGGATTTCTCGACAATCATCCTTCCTTGAACTAGTGCAAAAAGAAGGGATGGTAGTTTCATGAAATGGGATGAGATTCGCAGCCATTGGAATCGATCTCTGCAATCATTACATTCGACCAAGATTCTTTTTTCCCGGGATTTGTATGCGGATTCAGTTTCCCGGGCGTATTACGCGGTGCTGCATGCCGCTCGAGCCGCTTTGTTGGTGCATGATATTGTTCCAACGAGCCATGCCGCTTTGCAAAGGCTTTTTGGACAATACATGATCCAATCGGGAGATATTGAAAAAGAATGGGCGAGTATTCTTTCCCGGGAAGAGCGATATCGAATCAAGGCAGATTATGAAGATGAATTTAGTATG
>CAZFOX010000799.1:0-2726 GCA_964520565.1 uncultured bacterium
TTCAATGATTTTGTGCGACTTGCGCCAGATGGTTCCCTCCGGGCCGCTGAAGAGTTCCGGTTCGTCATCCTTCGTACCCATCCAAAAGGTTCCCGGATGGATAAAAACCATCTCCAGAGGCCGGGCGCTCTCTGGAAGGCCGGGAATCTGTACCGTTATGATTTCCGGTTCCGGTTGGACGAGCGGCGCCCCAGGAGAACTTGGTGTATTGTCTTGTGAGAAGAGCGGCAGAGTAACTGCCAGGATCAGGCCGAAAATAAAACCATATCGATTCATCGATCGCTCCCGAATGGAAAAAATACACAGCCGATTCTTACATGCGCAGTTGGGGAAGAAAATAATGCCAGACTACACGCAGGATTTTGGCAAACGAATACCCACCCACAAATAACAGGATATACAAAGACAGGCATGTTTTATAAATCCAGGGTTTCCATCGATCCCGCAGAAAGAACACGGCATGACAGGCCAGCAGGATCAAAATGGTGATGTATGGGATTCGATACCGGCTGAACCCGAAATACAAGTAGGACGAGACGGCGTAATTGAACAGGATGATGTGGAGCACGATTCCCTGAACGCCCTGCCGAAGGAGGGTATATACGCCGATTGCGGCGAGGGGAAGAAGCGGCCCCCAATACAGGATTTCTTCGCGCGAATAGAACTTGAAAGCGCACCAGAGTTTTTTCGGTCCCAGCACGAAATACCAGTGGAATGGATTCGACTGGATTAGAGTGCGCACCTCCTCCCGATACGCTTTCGCGATGGTCACGGGATTATCCAGTTCGGCGATCTGCGAACGGATGTCCCAGAATTCCGGAGGACAATCGTTATCGAAGATGGGAATCCCTTTGGTGGCCCAGGGATTGTTGCCGTGATACCAGGTTTCGGCCATGTAATTGGGCGCGGCAAGCGAGAAGAATCCCTCCACTCGCTGGTTGCGTTCCATCCAGACGGAAACAATCAACACACCGATCAGCACTGTAGCGGTGGTGTATTTAAGATAAGCGATTTTCTTACGTCCAATCGACAGGATCGCCGAGTAAATGGCAAAAATGAGAATCAACGAAAAGAGGGCAACTTTGACCAGGGCAGCCAGGCCGCAAATCGCACCCAGAATAGCGGCGTTTTTCCAATTTGGTTTTTCCGAATACCCGAGCGCTCGCAGGATAAACAGGTTAATGGTAAAAATGCTGAGGATTTCGTAACCGGATGTGGTGGTCTCGACCACTAAAAAAGGATGAATGGAAGTGATAAGCGCGGCCAGACGGGCAAAACGGATATCGCCCGAGAGCCGCCATGCATTGCGAAATACCAGCCTATTGATCCCCAGAAAAACGGCCAGAGCGGCGATTCGAACCACGGTGACGCTACGTCCCAGAACAGCCATCCAGGCGGCGTAATAGATCGTGGTGAGAGGCGCGATGGTGGTGGAAAAGCGGTGTTCGTCAAGTAACGTTTCGGAAAAACGCTTCCACGACATGGACGAATCCAGCCGATCCCAACCCAGATACCCCCAATAGCCGATGCACACCAGAATTGTCAACAGGGAAATCGCTACGAAGAAAAGCCGGTTATTATTTGAGTTATTTTTTAAATAGGTAGGGCAGGATGGTTTTGGCGATTCGGATGCTGTCATGAAAGGCCCTCCAATTGGACGATGCATTCGATCCTTCGCTATAGATCGAGGGAATGGAGATTTCCCGAATAACGGCCTGATGGCGCAGGGCCAGAACCAGAAGTTCGGTTTCTATCTCAAACCCGGACGCTTGAATGCGAGGAAAAATCCGTTGTAACAAGGTGCGGCTGTAGATACGGTACCCGCTTTGGATATCCCGGATCCGGGCGCGGATACATTGGGAAATCACAAAGGAACTCACCTTATTGGCGATCCAGCGCTTGAAAGGCATTTTACTCAATTCGAACTGGCGCGAACCGATTAACAGATCGATGGATTCGCGCTCTAACATCTCCATCATGCGGGGAATCTCGTGAGGATCGTGCTGGCCGTCCGCATCCACGGTCGCCACAAAAGGCCAATCGCCTTGTTCTAAAAAGTATTCGAAACCGCTGCGGAGCGCGCTCCCTTTCCCCCGATTCACGTTGTGAGTAATCACCGTCACGCCCAAGTGCTTAAGAATCTCGCCGGTTCGATCGTTCGAGCCATCGTTCACGGCAATCGTAAAACATCCGTATCGATGGATTCGGTTGAATACTTCCACGCAGGCATCCTGCACGTTATAACAGGGAACGATGACCGCCAGTTGAGGAAATTGTACGTTCTCCATAATTTATCTGAATCGTATCATTTTTATCGATGCATTCCGATCCGATGGGAACGAAAAATTCCCGCCCAAATACCTTCTTGTGGATTGGATCGATTATAGCAATCCTTCAAAACCACATGGGCCTATCGCACTATCTCCGAATTTTTGGATGATATGCCACATCGAATGGGAATACAAGAGATATCGTTTTGGAGTAGTTCTCCAAATTTCATTCCGCTTCGTGTTTCGAAAAGGCCGGAAAAGATTGGCTTTTTCGAAGAGGTAACGCCGCATTTAAACGCAAACTTCAGAGAACCGCTCTAACGATTTTTTTGCGGATTTTCGGGGATATTTCGCGATGGATCGACCGGTTCTCTTTCGCGCCGGTATGCGATATCGAACGAGCGAACGTCCGGCTCGTGATAACGGCGGTAGAAATGAGTAAGGGTCGTATAGGTG
>CAZFOX010000800.1:0-2071 GCA_964520565.1 uncultured bacterium
TTGGATGAGAGGTTTTGAGGGATTGGGAAGTGGTTTCGGTGGGCAGAAAGACACTGCCCTACCTACTTTTCTTTTATCGTTTCGTCTTTCCCGACAGGCTAAATAATGTAGAATGGGAATAGTCGGTATAAGACGTTCTGTTTTTGTTAAATTCGTGTAATATATTTAAGCAAGTGCTTAACATTCGTTGCAGTTTTTAGGACTTTCTGAAGTTATTGATAGATTCTTTCAAGGCGATTCTGCGAGTTTATCTCTCAGAACACCTTTTGAGCCTTGAAAGAATTTACTGAAACCTGAATTTCAAATTTCTTTGGCTAGTCCTTTCACTCCATGATTGTTTATAGAGTGTGGATCGTAAAAACGGCGGATGATCGCAGGCAGGTATTCAAATAGAAAAGAGAGTTGATCGAATGCGTCCATTATTCTTTGCTCATCGAGTATCGAAAATCCTATGTTGTCTGACCATCGCGTTAGCCGGATTGGGTGCCGTATCTTCTTACTCTCAAAGCAATAGCGTATCTGTGACGGTTACGCCGGATACTGCCGCGATCGAAAATCCGTTTCAGGGTAAACCGTACAAGCATGTCGCTGATTTCACGATTCATGGGGCCGATTTTGATATCGTACTCGTCCAATTTAAGGTATCGTTTTCCGGAAATGGGAATTTCTCCATACAAGTCAAGGAAAATGAAAGCGATACTATATTCCAGACTTGTATGATGACGTCGGAACAATCCGAAACGCAGGTCGAAATTGTATTGCGGGATGAATTTGGCTGTTATCCGGAAACGCCGTACCAGGTGTATTGCCAATTTCAATCCACATCCCAATCGACCGTTATGATCCATTCCATCACCGTACAGGCATACCAGCAGGTGTCGAGCGGCCTTTACCCGTTCTTGCCCAAGGTCGTTCGCCCCAATATGCTCGGCCCCTGGAAAATCCGGGGACGGAATCCCGGCGGACTATCGCAAACGCAACCCGCCAAATCTTCGGATTCCACAGAACCGGCGATGGTGGAGTGTCATATCACCACGCTTGGAGCGCTTCTCGATTTAAGCGGCCCTCTCTCTTCGATGGGGAAGGCGTGCCAGGGCGTGCTCGAAACGGCTATGGAAGATTTCAACCAGAGTTTCCAGAACGTTTCCGCCGATCAGCCGATCTTCGAGGCGCAATGCATCGTTTGCGACACGCAAAGCGATCCCCAGATCGCTCTGGAGCAGTTGCAATCGCTCCACGAACAAGGCATCCGTTTTGTCTTGGGGCCGACATCCAGCGCGGAAGCGAGCGCGATTCGAACTTTTGCCAATGAAAACGGCATCATCCTGATCAGCCCTTCCAGTACCGCTCCCAGCCTGGCACTTGCGGGAGACAATCTCTACCGATTTACGGTCGACGATACGCATCAAGGAAAGGTTTTGCCCGAATTCATGCAGCACGTCGGAGCGAAAAACCTCATATCCCTCTTCCGGGACGACAATTATGGCCGGGCGCTGGCCGAAACGGTTCAGCAGCAATGGCAGAAACTCGGTGGGAAGATCCTGAATTCAATTGTTTACGATTCTTCCGAAACAAATTTCGCTTCTCATGTAGTCCAATTGAATCAGGCCGTGGAAACCGCATTGCAGACGTGCGATCCCGCCGACCTGGCTATCCATGTAGTTGCGTTTGGCGAATTGGTCGATATTCTGGTACTCGCCGCAGGATATCCGGCTCTTTCGCAGGTTCGCTGGTATGGATGCGACGCCCAGCCGCAGGAAAAGAAAATCCTCGAAAATCCCATCACCGCCGAGTTTGCTTATTCAACCTGCTTTACCGCCCCCATTTTCGGCGGCGTGGTCAATAGTTCGCAGGAATGCCGGGATATTGCCAAACGGGCGGAAGCAAAAAGTCAGAACACCATCAGCACGGCCGCTCTAACCATGTACGACGTCTTTGCGGTTATTCTCAAAGCCGTCCAACAAGCCAATCTCGCCACCAGTACCGATTCCATCCGCCGCGAAATCGAAAAAGTGTCCAATCATTTTTATGGCATTACCGGTGCGGCGGCTCTTAATGAAGCCGGCGACCG
>CAZFOX010000800.1:2081-2718 GCA_964520565.1 uncultured bacterium
CGGCAATTTCGACTTCTGGAACGTCGGGAAAAAAGAGGATGGCAGCTACGAATGGGTAAAAACCGGCATTCTCATCGAGACAGATGGAACATTCCCGGATATTATTTACTATCAAGGTTGCCCTTGTAGTTCGGCTTCCAAAATATCCCGGCCGGCGATGTATTAATAGAATGGACGTTGAAAGTCCCGGCGGGTTTAAGAAACGATTCGTTCTTTTTTATTATGCCCGGGTACCGAGTCTCTGTTAAATCGTATTTCTTTTTAGGTTGGATGGCCGTTTTGGTTGGATTGGGAATGGGCTGGTATTGGTTGCCAGTCCCATTGCATGATTTTCCACCGCTTTCCGTTTCCTCATCGCATGCGGCTTCGCGCGCGGAGCGCTTGAAACCGGTTCACGTCGCGTATCCCGGCTCGGATCGCGATTCCGGACTGCAAACAGGACGACAAATCGCAGACCGCCTTCGGCAATGGCAGGCCAATCGCTCTTCATCACCCAGTTCTTCGCTGAGCGATGGTTTTTCTCATCTCCCTCCCGATCGGCAAATCGCAATCAGACGTCTTTTGTCCGAACTCGGGCCGTCTGCTCAATTGCGGATGGATCGCGATTCGGGAACCGTCCGTTCCTTGAGCGGCGATC
>CAZFOX010000801.1:0-2716 GCA_964520565.1 uncultured bacterium
GAAGCAATCTAAAAGCCGGATCGTTGTTTTTAACTCGACACTTTTTGTTGGTCGCGCTACTAGCATCCTTTTGAGAACCGTTCTAATCCGTTGCTTTCCGGTAGCCGATCACCCGGTTACGGCCTTCTTTTTTCGCCTGGTATAAAGCCTGATCCGCTTCGTCAATCATTTCCTGATGGGTTTTCATTTCCGGAGTGTATTCTGTCAGTCCCACACTGAGCGTTACGGAAATGAGATGCTCGTCAAACGAAACGGGATGAGCGGCTACCGTCTGCCGAATCCGCTCGGCTACGGCCATCGCTCCTTCCCGGGACGTCTGAGGCAGAAAGACGGCGAATTCTTCTCCCCCGTACCGGCCAACCAGGTCGATTGCCCGAATCTCTTCCACAATTTCTTTCGCCACGGTTCGCAAAACCTCATCGCCGGCCAGGTGGCCGTATGTATCGTTGATGTTTTTAAACCGATCGAGATCCATCATCAGAAAGCTAAGATTTTGTTGAAAACGTTTCGCTCGTTTGAATTCGTCCCGCAGCCGTTTTTCGAAGTAGGCGCGATTGGATATGCCCGTCAATCCATCGACGCGGCTCAACGCCTCCAGCGTTGTGAGGGCTTCGTTCAACTGCGTTTCATAAATGGAGCTGTCGGTTACATCCGAAACGGCGAGGCAGACGTATTCCACCGTGCCGCGGTCGTTGCGAATGGGGAAAAAAGTGCAATCCTGCCGCATGAAGTCGATATTTCCGGTCACGGGCCGGTTGTGGCGGAAGGGAAAAAGATAGGGTCGGTTTTTCCAGGTGGAAAACGCGTTGTTTTCGAATAGAAAAACGCTCTCGATCTTGTATTTCAACCAGTTTTGAGGAAGATCGGGGAAACTGGCAAACAGATTTTTCCCCACGATCTCCTCCGCCTTGCGGCCGCTGTGCGATTCCATGAAACCATTCCAGAGACAGACGTTCATATCCCGATCGACGGCCATCAAACCCAGATTGATTCTATTGATGATGTTGGTCAGAAAGAGAAGCGGATTGGGCAGAGTGAGGATCATGATAGGCCGTTACGATCTATTCCAGCAGTCGATCGATTTCCTTGCGCATCAGTTCGATGGAATCCGATGGGACGAAAAACAGCAGATACCAGGCCGTCGTCCGGTTTTCGAGCCGAAGGACGACTTTGATGAGCAGCGCGTCTTCCCAGGCGAATGGATAATTGTGAAATACTTTTTCGATCGGCGTTGTGGAACAAAACAACGTCGGCGGAGAAAAATTAATGTCCATTTTGAATTGGGCGGCGACTCCCTTCAAGCATGCGCCGACAAGAATATTGCTGACATCGAGCAGCAGTTCCTGTTTGTTCGCATAGACCTGGTTATCCTTGTCTTCGATTAAATGAATCATGTCGTCCGCATCTTCCTCGCGGTAGATCGTCAGGCTCTCTCCCAGGAGGGTGTTAAAAAATGCCTGGCGGATGACGCTGATCTCGCTGTGGCGGCCGATCATTTCCATGAGAATGTGGGACAGCTGACGGGCCTTGATGATCAGGATGGTGGGAACGGAAAGTTTTACGAACGCATCGAGAAAAACCGCCAGCGAAGCGCTTGCTTGTCCAATTGCGATGTTAAACACTTCCTGGAGGGCGTCGCGTTGATCTTCCGAAAACAAGTTGGAATTCATAGAAATCCCTGTTCCTGCAGGCAATGGGATAGTTCGGCTGAATTGACAGGTTTTCCGATAAACGCCCTGGCTCCCAGCGCGATGACACGTTCTTTGGCTTTGGGTTGAACGTCGGCGGAAACCACAACGATCGCGGGCCGCAATCCTTCCGATTGCATTTTTTCCAGAAATTCATAGCCGTCCATGATGGGCATGGTCAGATCAAGAAACAGGATATCGACCGGATTTTGGCGGCAAAATTCCAGGGCTTCCATTCCATTGCCCGCCTCCGAAATATCGAAGGAATTCGGTTTGGGAAGGGCGTCCTTAAGAACTTTACGCGCTAGTTTTGAGTCGTCAACGATGAGAATGCGGTGCGGCATATACGATCCCATATTCCAGAAAAAGATTGACAAATCAGACTCGAGGCAATCATCCATTCCCCGCTTAAGCGAGAATTGTACCACAGCGGCGGGAAATGCACACCCCATATCTAACCAATATGCTTCAACCAAACGAAGAACCCGGCGAGAAACAGGCTTGGAAGCAGATTTCCGACGCGAACGCGCCCCAACTCCATCATGTTGATGGAGATCGCGACGATCAGAAGCCCCCCCGCCGCAGCGGCTTCATCGATCACGTAACCGGGTAATTCTCCTACAAAAATCATGAATAATAAGGTCAACGATCCCTGAAACGCCAAAATGGTGAGCGAACTGGCCATTACACCCGCTCCCATCGCGCCCGCCAGAAAAATGGAGGCATGTCCGTCCAGCAGGCTTTTGGTATAGAGCAGAGTTCCATTTCCCTCCACACCCGCGCGAAAGCAGCCTACAACCGTCATCGCTCCGGTACAGTAAAGAACGCTGGCGAACACAAAAGCATCGATAAAATGGGTGTCGCCCTCCTGCTTCATAAACCGTTTCAACACGCCTCCCACCGATTTGATGCACCCTTCGATGTCGATCCATTCCCCCAGAAGCCCGCCGATGATAAAACTCAACGCCAGCAGGATGATTTCCTGGCTGCGCATGGCATCCTTGATGCCGATGAGAATGGTGACCAGG
>CAZFOX010000802.1:0-1613 GCA_964520565.1 uncultured bacterium
CCTCGCCTACCCCCTCCCCTTTTTGCTATGATCGAGAAAATACAAAAATCGAGGTAGATCATGAATTTACGTTATTTTCTTTTGGTGCCGCTCATTCTCGCCCTAACCGCTCCAGTTGCGTTTTCGGGGGAGTTAAAACCCGCCCAACCACGTCCTGCCGGCGAGCCGGAAGGCGAGCCGCCGTACGAGATGGTTTGGGCGAAACGGACGCCGGAGCATACGCCGCTGGTCGGTTTCGACTCGTTGGAGGGGTGGACGGTGGAAGGGATCAACGGCGGCAGCTGCGAGTTGTTTGAGTCGCGTAAGCAGCGGTTGTGGGATTCCGGCGTGGCCCGCGTCGTCTATCGGGGAACGTCAAAAGAGAGCGGTTTTATCGTTCGTCCGCCCAAGCCGGTAGAGATTCCCCAGCCCATTTCTGCAGTGACCCTTTGGATGTACGGCAACAACTGGAGTTGGGTTCCCAATCCCAAGGTTCCGCGCGTCGACGTGAGCCTGCTTCTCGCCGATACGGATGGCAAAGCGCTGAACCTGCCGATTACCAATGTCGGTTGGGAAGAGTGGTGGCTGGTACACAAGATTGTCCCCCCGGATTGGCTGAAACAAGCGCCGTTGTCGCTGACCGGCATTCAGGTTACCGGCTGCTCCAACACGGAAGAGAACGAACTCTTTTTCGAAGACCTGGCCTTCTTTCAGGAGCTTATCGAACCGCTGGAGTTTGCTCCCAGTCCCAAGCGCGGCGTCGATCCATTCCCCGGACAAGCGCCGGGAGCGAATACCGGCGAAGGGCGGCTGCCTTTCCCCACCCGCGAAGAGACCATCCTGCCGGAGAATCTCTGCCAGGATTTCACGACGCGACTAATCCCGGCGGGCAAGGAATATACCTTCCGTTAGGAGGGGAAAGACACCGTGGTGGAGTATCTCGTATCCAGCGAGCGTCCCTATTTCCGAGATATCGCCGTGCGCGTCAATGGGCAGGCGGCGGGTATCGCCTGGTCGGATGCCGGGCTGTCGTTCACCGATGAGATCAAGAATCTGCAACTCGTGCGCGCGTTCCCCGCCGACAATGAACCAGCCGCGCTCTTCGGAATATGGCAGGGCGAGTGCGGCGGCAAGGTAGTGCGCGTAGAGATGGCGCTGCGCCTGTGGCAGAAATCGCTGGTGGTCGATACGATCTGCCGGGGCGGGCTGGCCAAAGAACTCTCCTACGGTGCGATTACCGGAGCGCCGAATCCGGAACTGCTGGCTCTGCCGTTCATCAACTATCATGGGCACAACCTAAACGTGTTGATGTCGAAGAGCGAAAAACCGTTCTTTGCCTCGGTGTGGATGGACTGGTATCGTTCCAACGCCTCCGAGCCTTTCGCTATGGACAAAATCGAGGGTGAACGCATACGGCTCAACGGCGGGGTGCGTTACAATCCCAAGACCGATGGACAACGTAACGACCTGTTCGAGCGCGCCTTCATCACTTTTTCGCCGACCTTCGAAGAGACGCTGCCCACCATCGACAATCCCCCCGCCAAGCGGGGAAAAGAAGCGGGGACGCGCCTCTGGCAGGAGAGTTGGGGGCCAAACGATTACGCCAAGGAACATGAACGCTGCCTGAAACTACG
>CAZFOX010000802.1:1623-2716 GCA_964520565.1 uncultured bacterium
ATCGAGATGCTGACCCAATGCAACCACGAAATCACCTGGCGCAACAACGGCGAGAGTTTCACCTTCCGCCTGAAGGCCGCTCCCGGCAAGGGAGGCGACGACGCGCTTGTGAAGTATATCGCCGGTCAGCGCGCCCTCGGCTGGCGGTCGGGACTTTATACCAACTACACCGATTTCGCGCCGGTCAACGAATATTGGGGAACCGACCGCGTCATGCGCCGTTCGGATAATAATCTCATCACCGCCTGGCCGCGCTGCTATTCGCCCAAAGCGCTATTTGCGGTGGAGATGGATAAAAAACTCGCGCCGCAGATTCAAAAGAAGTACAACACAAACGCCGCTTACACCGACGTACATACGTCGGTTGCTCCCTGGGATCGCACCGACTACGACGCCCGCGTCCCCGGCGCGGGTACCTTCGCCGCCACGTTTTACGCATACGGCGAATTGCTCCTGCACGATCAGGATGTCTACGACGGACACTGCTGGTCGGAGGGCAACCATCAGTGGTTGTATGCCGGCCTCTGCGTGGGGAACTACGGCCTCACCTACGGCGGCTTGAAATTGTGGGAATATCCCTATCTTCCCCATTTCGACCTGCTGAAGATGCATCCCCTGACGGTGGATATCGGAATCCCCTGGACGGCGCAATTCTTTACCGGAAAAGAGGGATGGGACAAGCCGGAGAACCTGGATAAGAGCATCGACCAGTTCATCGCCGCCACCATCGCTTACGGACACATGGGATGGCTGGTGGAAGAAACATGCGGCATGCGCCGCACCTGCCGTTCGTATTACATGCTCCAACCTCTGCAAAGCCGTTACATCATGGAGAAACCGGTGGAGATTCTCTATGGAACGGAAACCGGATTGATTCCATCCTCGCATGCGTTTCTTACCGGCGAATGGAAACAGAGCCGTCTGCATATCCGCTACGCAAATGGACTGCGCGTGTGGATCAACGGCAACGACAAAGAGAATTGGACGATCCAGGCGGAAAAAGGTTCGTATGCAATTCCTCCGTATGGATGGGTCGCGGAACAAGGCGATGATTTCTTTACGGCCTCGTATCTCAAGGATAGCCAGCGCTGCG
>CAZFOX010000803.1:0-2713 GCA_964520565.1 uncultured bacterium
GACTCATCCAAGTTACTCGTATCATCCAACGATTCGGAGTGATTCCTTCGGAACGGTTCCAGAAAGGAATTCCACGCAGAACGCACCAGTTCCTGCATTTCTGAAATAAATCGGGAAAGGGAATCGTCTTCGGCGATCCAATCTTGAATCGGCTTTCGCGGCCGATTGATCAGATGAATAATATCTCTTACGGTAATGCCATCTTCGGTATCATCGCCCGTACTCCAGACCTCTTCATCTTCGAGAGCGTATGGATCGAGATGACTTTGAACCATCCGCATCAGGGACGTTTTCCCTCCGCCCCAAGGCGCCTGAATTCCAACCGTCAATGGGGGTTGAGATTGTTCGTGGGTTAAAAACCGGTAAAGCGTATATGCATAGGGCTCGTAACCCAGCGTATCGTATAACGTCCAGTGATCGGATAAAGTATGCGGCGAAGGGCCGATTCCCGGTTCGATACCGGGGGACGATATTCCATAATGCGAACGAATCCGTCCCAGCGTTTCCCCATCGACCAGCGAAACGGCGGTTTTCTGGATTCCGATCGACTGCAGAAAGTTTAAAATTTCCTTCGTTGATATTCCGTTTTCCTTGGCAACTTCATAAATCCGCATGATCGATATCCTTATAGTCCCTACGATCGTTGTTTCTACCGGGGTATATCCCAAAACCGAATTTCATTTCAACTTATTCAGCCACTAAAGGATTCCATCATTTTGCATATGGAAGGAGATTTGACAACGGTGGAGGACAAAGCGAGAAGTATTAATCTCCCCCACGAATGGTCAAAAAGAGAATTGTGATTGTTCACCGACCTGCCAGCCTCCGCTTCCAACCGCAAATCAACTATAATTCATCCCGGTTTGCGTCATGCAACCATCCAGAAAATATTCGAAGGCCGGCCGATTCCGCCGGTTATTTTTTCGTCCATGTTCGACCCCACGCCCTCACCTATTCCCCGTTCTTGTCATCGTAGGAATTTTACACTCCATCTGTTCGATGGATCCTTATACATGGGCGGGCTTGCGTTCACATCGACCGAGATCGTTTTATCCGTTCTAATATATCGACTGGGAGGAAGCGAAATTGCCATTGGGGGAGTCTTCGCATTAACCGAATTGGGAGTCGCCTTTCCCCAATTGCTCACGGCGCCCTTTATCGATGGATTACCGAGAAAAAAGAAAACCGTTATCGGATGGGGATTCATCCAACGTATACCCTGGATGATCCTGGCGTTTCTTTTGTTTTTCACCCCCATTCATGAAGACGGCAGAAATGTACCCGTTGTTCTCTCTCTGATCAGCATCGCTTTTCTTATATCGGGAATCATTGGGCCGGCCTGGAGTGGATTTGTAGCCTCCACCATACCCCGCATTCAGCGTGGCCGACTGTTTGCCCTGCGTCAATCGATAACAGGAATCATCGGAATCGGTGCGGGATTCGCCGTCTCCCATGTTATCCACACCTATCCGTTTCCGTTCAATTTTGCTTCTTTATTCGTAATTACCTATGCATTTTGGCTTGTTTCCTTAACCTGCCTGTCATTCGTTCACGAAGAGCCTTTGCCGGTACGCGTTCACGAAAGCCTTCGCCACTACCTGTTTCATCATATAACCGGAATCCTTCGGAACGATAAGGATTTCCGATGGTATTTGGCCATCAAGGCGGGAATGTTACTCTCTCTGATATCGTTTGGATTCTACTCCGTCTATGCCATCCAGCGTTTCGAATTACCTCCTGCATCTGCAGGGATTTTCGTACAATATTATATGCTCGGTACCATCGGATGGTCGTTTCTATTTGGATATATCGCCGATCATTATGGACATCGCATTAATATCATGCTATTCGGCGTGGTGATCGCGTTGCAAAGCCTGATGGCGCTCTTTGCACCCTCGGGGGGTCTATTCAATATCATCTTCTTCCTCATGGGCGCAATTCGGAGCATTCAAATTATAACTTTTATTACCATGCCCATGGAATACGCCGATTCGCGCGACCGGCCGACTTACTATGCACTCAGCAATACTCTCCTGGCTCCCTTTTATCTTTCCGCCATGCTTGGCGGCGTGCTCATTCCTTTCATTGGATATCAGGGATTGTTTATAGTGGCTGCCTCATTTGCGCTAATCACCTCACTTTGCGCTCTCTTATTCATTCGCGATCCAAGGCATACCCGGCAGGACTCCTAATCCAATCCGGCAGAAACCGCTTCGCTCCCCCTTCTCCAAATTCATATTCTATTCATCCCCAAACTTATGCTAGGATATTCTCCATCGGATGATTCTGTGTGGGGAGAGAGTGTCCTATGAGAAAAGGTTTTACTCTGATCGAATTATTGATCGTGGTCGCCATTATCGGAATTCTGGCGGCTATTGCCGTACCCAATTTTCTCAACGCGCAGTCGCGCGCGAAAATCGCACGCAATCTCTCGGACATGAAGAGCCTATCGACAGCCATAATGTCTCTGCAAGTCGATCAAGGAGCCTTTCCGGTCGATTGGTGGGATGACGACACCCAGCTGGGTTGCGACCGGTTGGAAAAACTCTTCCACAACGTCGGTGCGGGAGAAACATGCCCGCAGCCCAATGGGCGCAATATGTTCTCCGTGCTCGCCCCCCTGACCAGTCCGGTATCCTATATGTCCGCCATCCCCTTCGATCCCTTCTTTGTGGGGCCGGGCGGCGAACGCGTTTCGTATAATTACGGGGAT
>CAZFOX010000804.1:0-2709 GCA_964520565.1 uncultured bacterium
CGGATGCCCATATCCGGTGACATGACATTTCACGCAATCCGGAACCCAGTGGCGGGTCTCCTCAAGCAGATCGTAAAAAGCCAGGGCGTGCCGGGTTTTCCTCCACTGTTCGTATTCTTCCATATGACACCCCATACAGACCGCTACGCCGAGGTAACTGTTTTCTTGTCCATCGGAATTTGGACTGGCACTTCTTATAGCACTTATGCTGGCATTCGGATTATCTTTTGTTTCCGATTTATTTTGCGCATCGAATCCCAGGTTCAATTCCCCAACCATTCTCTTGTAGGAATCAACCAAAAAATCCCTCATCGCCATATTTTTATATTGCCCCGGATCGAGAGGAATCCGCTGATACTGCGCGTCCACAATCCCCTTGCCTTTTTCGATCTGCAAAACAATCTTTCCGATCGCGCGTCCCTTGCCGGGGGCGTTGGTCAGAAAAGTATTGCCCATCTTTTCCACCCGAATCCCGAAATCGAGCGTAATTGCCAAATCGATGGGAGGCCCTTGGTAAGCCGCCAGCCATCGCTTGACCGTGGGAGGCGGTTCGTGCGCCAGTAGGATCACCGCATCCACGTTTTCCCGCTCGCGTAAAGTCTCCACGCTTTGAACTACGATCTGTCCCGCCGGAAGAATCCGCTCGCCTCCACCGAGAGCGACGTTCTTTTCGGTCAGCGAAATCGCGCCAATCATACCAATTTTCAGGCCGCCGGAAACACAGATTTTATAAGGCAATATCCAATCTGCCTTCGGATCGGCATTCGTTCCCAGAATAAATCGATTTTCCTCTTGGATAGTTTTCAAGACCGGTCCATATACCAGATCGCCGGGCGCAGCCAGCGCCGCGTCGTAGCGCAACAATGCCATCGCCCGCAGGTTGGTCTCTCCCACCGAGGCATTCACGGCGTCTTCCTGGGGCAAAAGAAAGGGTGTTTTTCTCTTACCTTTCTTGGGCGGCATAAATCCGCCCACATCGATCAGGAGCGCATCCGGCGTCTCCGCGCGCGCCTTATCCAGAAACCCCGCGCGCGCCTCCAGCCCGCCCTCGATATCGGTAGAGCATCCGCATTGTTCCAGCCGTCCCTGCGTCAGGCCGGTCGCATAAACCGTCACCGTCTCACTCCAGATATTCATACTGGAATCCAACAGAAGAAAGATCAAAAAATAAATGATTGGCATATGAAAAATCCCGCCGATTATCGAATTTGCACAACGTTCCCCGGGTAATGCTGCACGATCAGAGGCCTGTCGCCGATGACACCCCAGCGTTGTTCGGACGATTCGGCCCCCTCGATGGCCCGCTCCAGTTCCGAGGCGGAAAAACCGTAATCGAGCGCACGGCCGATATTGGCGGAGGGAAGAAAACCCACCTGTGCCCCCTCCTCGCCATTCACAAAAAAGTAACACTGCAACTGCTCCTTGCCGCCGATGTAGATTCCCAGCCGCCGATCCACTCCGATATCCATTACGTAATCGATCTGCGCCCCTTCGATCTCCTCGTAGGGAGACCGGTATTGCAGGATCACATGGGCGCGGTCGCCATCCATCTGCGAAAGGCCGAACACATAACAACGGGCGTTAGGAAAATATCGCAGAAATTCCTGCGCCCGCGGCGATTTCATGCCAATCCGCAGAATATCCTGCGGATCGATAGCAATCTGCTTCTGTTTCTTCCGGTGGAATGCTGTATACAGCATTGGGAGAACGATCCCCACCAGAACCGCCACGCCCAGCGTCGGCAGCCAGGGAGTATCGAACCAGTAAGTGGGAAACACGATCAAAATGATCGTCCCCGCCGCCATGGCAATGTATTTGTCCTTTTCAAAAGAAGCCAGTGTCCGTTTTTCCCAATGGATCAGCATATCGAACGGCCACCAGAACAGCATCAATCCCAATAAGCTGAAGTAAATTTTATAGGCCAGCGAAGGAATCTCGGGCATCAGCCCGCCCCCCTGCAGGATAATTGTCATAAACATCAAGAATAACGATAATCCGATTCCTATCAGCAATATGTTTGGAGACAATCGCTTCATGATCGTGTAAGATATCCCTACTTTTTATATCGATCTAAGAGGATCATAATGGTTTCTTCATCCCATCGTCAATCAATTCAATCTAATTTAACGTTCGATTGGAGGAAAAGGTTCTCTTCCCTCGCGCGGCGCAACACCCCGCCGGAAATCAGTTGGCTGATGGCACGCGCCCTGGAAGTACCAGGCGTCATCTCCCTGGCGGCGGGCTTCGTCGACCGGGAAACCCTGCCGTACGGTGAAATGGCGGATATTCTCGCCGAAATGATGGCCGTTCCCGAAAGCGGCCAAACCGCCCTGCAATATGGAACCACCCAGGGCGATTTGGAATTCCGCACTCTTCTCATCGACCGGCTGCGAGAAGAGAACGTGCTGCACCCCAACGCCGCTATCGACGCCTCCCACTGCCTCGTCGGTTCCGGTTCCCAGCAAATCCTTTACCTGGCCTCCGAAGCCTTGCTGGACGAAGACGACATCGTCCTCCTGGAAGCGCCGACCTATTTCGTGGTGCTGGGTGTCTTCAATGCGCGTGGAGCCCGTACCGTCGGCATCGATACCGATGGAGAGGGTATGGTTCCCGGACACCTGGAAGTCTGCCTGGAGCGCCTTCACCGCAAGGGAGAGTTGCACCGCGTCAAAATGCTCTACCTGATGACTTACGCCACCAATCCGCTGG
>CAZFOX010000805.1:0-2707 GCA_964520565.1 uncultured bacterium
CCATCCCAGGAAGAACTGGCTATTTCCATACACTCGGGATTAAAATCGATGGCCGAGACCGCTTTCTGGTGGCCTTCAAATATCCCCCGGTTCTCTCCAGTTTTGGCATCCCAGACTTTTACCTTTGCATTGTAACTTCCCGAAGCGAGGAATTTTCCATCGAAACTATAATCGAGACACAAAACGGCCAAATCATGACCGTGGATCGTCCGCATCGCCTGTCCCGTGCCGGGATTCCAAATCACCATGAAACCGTCTTCATATCCTGCGGCGAGAGATTGCCCATCGGGGCTGAATGCAATATCGAAGACAAATCCATGTTCGCTCGAATTCAGAATGTGAGCGCACACTCCTTTTTGCCGATCCCAGATTTTGATGGAACCATCCATACCGGCCGTGGCAAAAAAGCGGTTATCGGGAGCGATGGCCACGGAAAGTATGGAATGCGAGTGTCCTTTGAATTTCGGAGCTTCGTATAATTGGGATATATCCCAAATCCGAATTTCCCCTTCCCAACTCGAAGTGACTATGGTTCTCTCATCGCGGGTTATCCGGATGGCGGGAATGTCGTATTCATAAGCAGGATACGAAAACAATTTTTCATATGGATCGAGATGCCAACCCACAATATGACCGCTATTCGTCGAACAATACAGGAGCGAATCATTGTTATTGAATTGGATATCGTTGATTGACGATGGAAAAGCGGCAAAACGCACGATCTCTTTTCTCTCTTGCATATCCCACAAAAGAATGCTCCCATCCCAAAAACCGGCTGCCAGGACTCGTCCATCCGAGCGAAATCTCAGTGAAACGGTATTCGTGGATTGGGTGATCCGGTTTAGTAATTCATACTCAGGAAACGACCAGATCAGAATTTCTTTTCCCAAAGCCGTTACAATCCGGTTCTTGTTCGGACTCCAGACGACTGATTCAATAAAATTCGGTTGGTCGGCGAGTGTCTTAAGACAATCTCCGTTCGCAAGATCCCAGACTTTGGTTGTGGTATCATAACTACCCGATAAGAGATAGGATCCACCCGGATGAAAATCCAGAGAAAAGATAGATCCTGCATGTCCAGTAAAAGTTTTTACGAGATCGAGTGTTTGTGCATTCCATAGTTTTATTGTTTGATCGGCACTGGCGGTTGCCAGAAACTGGTTGTCGGGGCTGTATTTTAATCCGTAGATAGCATCGTCGTGGCCTTTGGTAGTGCGTATCAAGTCTCCAGTTGAGAAGTCGTAAAGTTTGATATCGCCTTCTCGGGTTCCAACGGCAATTTGCGTATCATCACGGCTTATATCGAATCCAAGCATGATCGATGATTCCGTGTTAATGCGAATCTTATCAAGGTAAAGCCGCCGCAGAAACCATCCCCATTCCCAATCGCGATATTCTTTTGGACTGTTGAATAAAAGTCTTTGCGAATGAGGACGTTCGACGATTCCGAATGTATGCCCAATATTGACCATATTCGAGGCATATTGTTCTGCACTCGCGACACTTTCTGCTGCTTCGGCGGCGATTCGGGCTGTTTCCGCATCTTCCCGTAACTTTTTTTCTTTGAGAAAACCGTAGCCCAATATTGCCGACAAAATCAGAAACGCCAACAGGACGGCCGAAAAAACCTGAAGAAGGGTCTTGCGCCGCATGGCCATCCGTTCCGCCATCAATCGGATTTCCCGGTCTTTGCGTCTTTCATCCAGCCGCCGGAGTTCACGGGAGAGTTCGGCGGCGCTGGCGAAACGGTTTAATGGATCTCCCGAAAAACATCGCTCGAGGTCTTCCCGCAGTAACGGATCGTCCACATCGCGTGTCCAATCCATCGTCAGGGGTTTTTTCAGATCGCCGATCGCGAGCTGATAAAGCACGACCCCCAATGAATAAATATCGGATCGGACAGATGCGGAGGTTCCGGCCAACAATTCCGGAGCCATATACATATGGGTCCCCGATTGGGAAGCGTAATCGCTGGCCACGATGGTTTGAGTGAATCCCATTTTCGTGAAGCCGAAGAGAACGTCGTCCGATGTCACCTGGCCGATCCCAAAATCCGTGAGTTTGACCTGAATCTCGCTGGGTTGAATGCCTTTCCCCTGGAGTAATATATTGGAAGGCTTGATATCGCGGTGGATGATTCCGGCTTCGTGAGCGGCTTGCAATGCGTCTGCGGATTGCGCGACAATTTCAATGCGCGTTTCCAGGGGAATTTGTTCAATGCCTCCCCGCTCGGCGCACCAGGTGCATAGGTCTTTCCCCGGTATGTAATCCATAACAATGTAATAAGGCGGTTGATCCCAATAAACATCGTGAATCCGGACAATATGGGGATGGTCGCCCACTTTTTCCCGGAGTATTCGGAATAGAGTTACCTCGCGTTTCAGCGCGCGAACCCGGGTTTCGGAAAAACAGAACTTGATCACACATTCGTTCTTTAATTTCCGGTGACGCGCTTTCCAGACCTCTCCAAACCCTCCTTCCCCGATTTTTTCCACCAAGAGCCAATCGGTATCGGGAACCTGAAGAGCGACAGCGGGACGCCAGCCCAGCACAGGCTCGCTGTCGATCGTGATATATCGTTTGGCCTTCTCGGTATCCGCTGGTGCTGCCAGCACACTGAGCCCCGTCTCTCCCACTTCGCACACTTCCACCGGTTCGTCGAGGCCTTTCATCGAATAGAGGCCGTGATTCATCCAGGAAAGCGCGG
>CAZFOX010000806.1:0-2692 GCA_964520565.1 uncultured bacterium
AAAGACTGAAGAAGAACCTGAGCGGCGTGGTATTCCTTGACTTCGGAGAATATCTCAACGGATATATTGGCGTATTCTTCCGTGCTTAATTCCACGAATAAATTTAATTTATCTTCATCGATACACAAAGTTTTTTGCCCCTGTGTTTCAATCGCGTTGGCTTTTTCCAGCCGTTGCAAAACATCGGGCATGGATTGGGGAGGAATTTCGCAAATCGTCAATACATACTGCCGGAACAGGTGATAGAGGGATGAGGGGTTGTCTTCGCTCTTGGCGCATAACAACAGGAGGGAACAGATTTTTCTCCAAAGGTCGGGATTCACCAGGTCCGTGGCGTTTTTCAAGGTTTGATTCCGGCTCCGCAACTTGTGGCAGAGGAGTTTCATAATCACTTCCGCTACGGCAGGAGAGCGCCGAATGAGCGAGCGGATGCGGTGTTTGTTGAGAACGATCAGGACGCTGTTCTCCATCGCGGTGACCGTGGCTGATCTGGGCGCGTCGTCGAGAATGGCGAATTCGCCCACCATATCCCGGGGGCCGATCTCTGCGATGGGTATATTTTCGCCCTCGATACATTTCTCCACTAGCAGGCGGCCCTGCACGACAAAATAGGCGCATTGCCCGATTTCGCCTTCGCGCATAATGATGCTGCCCTTTTGCACGCTGACGGCTTCTTTGGAAAGGCTGTTAAATAATGGATTCCCCATGGATCGTTCCTATTCCAAAAATCAGGATCGGGCTTTGGCCGATACAAAACCGAATACAAAATCAATATAATCCATCAATCCAGTTCCTCGGCAAACGAAAACGTGTTACGTTGAATTAGTATACAATCAGAATGACCTCGGATTACAGATCACTGGGATAAAGGAGAACCAGGATGCGTGGGCGATGCGGTCGAATGCTGGGATTCTGGCTTGTGTTGAGTGGGTTGTTTGCCGTTCTTTCCGTTCGGGGTGGGGAATCTCCTTTTGCCATTCGGGGAACGCTTCCCTGGCATAATTTTCTGTCGGGACCCACGGCCTGGAATTTGAAGGATTATCAATCCTATCTGGACTGGATGGCGGAACGAAATCTGAATTTTGTCGGCTTTCATTGTTATACGGGCGGCGCGGAGCGCTACGTGAATTACGTGGAACCGTTAATCCGAATGGAATATCGCAATGTATTGCCCTTGGCGGAATTCGATACATCCATCACTTCCCGGTGGGGATACTGGCCGATGACGACCGATCAATTCGCGTTTGGAAGCCGCCGGTATTTCAAGACCGGCAAGGTTTTCGGGGCGGACTGCGCGATCAAGGCCAAGGACAACGAAGACCGTTACCGCCGCGCCCAGGAATTAATGCGCGGCGCGATCCAATATGCTCATAAAAAGGGAATTCAGGTTTGCCTGGGATTTGAGTTTGGGATTTATCCCCCCGAAATCTTCTCGATTATACCTCCCGATGCCTTATTGAGATGCCCTTATCTTCCGGATCCCACTCATCCCGCCAATATCGAAATTCTGGATTTGTATATCGCCAATATTGTAGAAGCCTATCCAAAGATCGATTATATCTGGTTCTGGCTGCAGGAGATGTACAATCCCGCCGGGAAACTAGGGCTCTCGCCTGCGTTTCAGGCCTTCCATGAAGAAAACAAGCATTTTTTCGATTCTCTTCACGATGAATTTATGGCTTGTAATGGAACCTGGTCGCTGGCATATATCCAAAAAGCGCGTGAGATTCTGCATCGGCGCGCTCCCCAGGTGAAAATGGCGATCGGGGGTTGGGGAGGGAGTACCCAGCTGCCTGCTTTCCTTCCGGGTTTGCATGAAGCATTGCCGAAAGATGTAATATTCTCGTGTCTGAATCCCAATCAGGGATGGGATCCACAGCGGGAGATTATGGGGAACCTTCCGGGACGAGAAGTGTGGATTATTCCCTGGCTGGAAGGAGACGCTCGTTTGTGGCATCCCCAGCCCCGGGTATCGTTGTTGGCGGAGCAAATCGCTCTGGCACGCAACCAGAACATTCAGGGTGTGATCGGGATTCACTGGCGAACGGAAGATATTCGCGCCAATCTGGATGCCCTCGGTCTTTTCACAACCACCCCTCCCACCCTGGTTGGAATCCGGCTGATGACCGAGCCGGAGAAAACGGAAATCACGGAGGCTTTTTATCGGGCGTGGTGTGAAAAGCAATACGGCCCATCCGCTGCTCAAACCATACCGCCCCTGCTGGTTCGCTTCGATGTCGAACAGCGGTTAGCCCCGCGCCGCGGCGGCGTGGATTCGCCGGAATACTATCCGTACGAACCGGGTTGGGGGCGATTGACTCCCGATTTGCGGGATCAGGTGCAGGACTTTTTGAATCGTGTCACCCCCTTACGGGAAAAGGAGGCCAATCCGACCTGGCGTTCCAATTTAGAGTATTTAGAAAATACGTTAAGAGGCGTTCTTCTTCTGGAACAGGTCGGAGATCGACTCGAACCGGCTTTTGTTTTGCATCGAAACTTCTGGGCGGGAACGATCCCGGAAGCCGGCCGGCAGGCGTTGTTTCGCGACGCCCTGGCCCAGTGTGATCAAGCCCCGATTCGCGAACTCGTCGAGGCTTATGGCAAGCGCGTTCGTTCGGTTGGCGATTTGGGCATCCTGTCTTCCATCAATCAAAAAGTATGGGGATTGGCGTCTTCGTTGCGGGAATTCCTT
>CAZFOX010000807.1:0-2682 GCA_964520565.1 uncultured bacterium
ATTGACCGGCGATCAATCGGGAGTTGCGATTTTATGGGATTTGAAAACTCAGAAGAAAATACGATCGTATCTGCACGGCCCCGAAATCGATCTCGTTTCCTTTTCTCCGGACGGAAAGAAGATCGCCACCAGCGGATGGAGCCATATTAAAATATGGGATTTGGAAACAGGGAGAATGGTAAGCGCCATTCAGTTAAATGACGACTCGATCCGATTGATTTCTCACGATTTAACCCGATTTGCCACTACCAATGGGTTTATCTGGGATATCGAACAAAAAAAGATGATTCACAAATTAAAAAGACGGAATAATGAAAGTATATGGCCTCGAGCTCTGGCGATATCGCCCGATAATCAAAAAGTGGTCGTGGAATATCCTGGAGAAGAATCCTTATTGATAGTAGATATATCAACAGGTCATGAAACTCCTCTGATAAAGGCCAATAATGGTGCAAGTTCGTATGGAAGCGATATGCTGGCCGAGTTTTCTCCCGATGGGAAAACGGTCCTCGTGGGAGGGGGAAATCAGACGGTAAGCGGGAATGTTCTTCTTCGGTTATGGGATGTGAATACGGGAAAATTGATTCGTCTGTTTACGGGGAATGATCTTGTTTTATTTCATATCGACTACTCTTCAGAAGGCAATTCGATTGTTTCCTATGGATACGATGGGAATTATCATCGGGTTAAGGTATGGGACGTCAATACAGGGAATATGATCAAATCCTATCAGGCAGGTTCCGACTCCTCCCAAAGACACCATGTCGCCCTATCGAACGATGGGAAAATGGTTTGTTTTCATTTTCTCAATCAATCAGCATTTCCGGTCGTCGTATTCAAGGTCGTCCATATTCAGGACGATCAAACGATCTGGGATTTTCGGGATAATCGCGTAAATAGTCCTGCCGCCATCACTCCGGATGGGAAGTGGATGGTAGGTTCTTTCGGAGGCGATTCCGGATTAAGAGCCATTGATTTGAGCCGAGGTTCCACTCTGACTGCGATTAATACCGGATCGAGCAAAAATTCGCTGAGTTGGACATACCAGAAATCGTACGCGCTCTCTCCAACCAAGAAACAGATTTTGATCGGTGGACAGCAATATTCGAAAGGCCTTTTAAAGTTATGGGATGTGGAAAAGAATTTGGAAATCAAATCCTTTGAACTTCCGTCCGCCGTTCAATTTGTCATGTCTCCCTTCTTCACACCCGATGAAAAGAACATTCTTTCCAGCCAATGGGATCATAACTCGGTATTTTTGTGGGATGCCGAGAGCGGGCAAATTATAAAACGATTCGAACAAACCGAAGCGGTGGGATCGGTTGTTTTATCTCCGGATGGAAAGAAGGTTTTTACCGGCGGCAAAACCGGCATCGGCCGCTTGTGGGATATCGAGACCGGCGAGATCGTCCAGACGTTCACGGGGCATCGGGATATGATTATTTCCGCCGATTTTTCGCCGGACGGAAAATACCTCGTAACCTTTCCGGGAACCAATGCTCTGTACCTGACTACACAGGGAGAAACATCGCCGAAGTTATGGAACGTGGAAACCGGCGAGTTTATTCTGGATTATAATTTCAGCGAAAGTTGGTATTTCGGCGGTTCGATCGACATCTTAAAAAACGGCACGTCTGTTGTGGCGGTCGCGAAAGATGTTGTTGTATTCGATCGAGATACGGGGAAAACTCTGTCTGTCTTCAAGAATCCCAATTCTCAATCGTTCAGCGGGGGAAAAGTGTTTGGAGACGACCGGCGTATCTTACTGGCGGGGGATGTTGGAATCTCTCAGGTTTTAGAGTTTGATAATCCCCGATTGTTAATCGTTGCGGGTGGAGGAGATTATCCCGGAAACGTTTTGAACGAGCAAACGAAATCTCTTGCCGAATATACCTATTCAATCGGTTTGGGGCGTGGTTATGAAAACAAGGACGTTCGCTACCTATCCGCTTTCGATTATGAGAAGGATTTGGATGGCGATTTACAAAACGACGTTCAAACCGCCACGAAAGCCTCCCTGAAAGAATCGATCACCCATTGGGCGAAATCCGATCTTCTATCGCCGGGAAGAAGATTCACGGTCTATCTGATCGACCATGGAATGCCAATGACGGATCGGAATGCCGGCGTAACGGATATTTATTTTTGCATCAATCCCACCGAAACAATCTCTGCCTCGGAGTTGGATTCGTGGTTGGACACGCTCACCACGGAAGAGATCCACATCGATATAACTTTAGTAGTCGACGCGTGTTACTCGGGGGGATTCGTTCATCGGTGCACTCCGCCCCAGGGCTTTCAACGACTGACGATCGCCAGCACCGGAAGCGACTCGGAGGCGATGATAATGCCACCGCCGGATTTGAGTTCGTTCAGTTATATTTTCTGGGGAGCGGCCTACATGGGTGCCACGATGCAGGAAGCCTTTCAAACCGCGGATACTTTTTTCAAAACATTTCGTCCCCAACAGAGGCCGATGTTCGACGATAACGGCGATGGCCTCTTTACCAATGCGGATGGCCTGGCAATGGCTCAGGATCGTTTCGGGAAGAGTTGGGCGTACGCCGGTCAGGGAACCGGGGAATTTCCCGCCTTCGAAGAAGTCATTCCATCCAGCGATCTCGTTCAAAACTATCAGCCCGGTTCTCCAATTCCGATCTATGCAGAAATGTTTGCCGGTTC
>CAZFOX010000808.1:0-2680 GCA_964520565.1 uncultured bacterium
AAGAACTCACGGAAAAAGAACTAACCTCCGCGCACTGGGCGGTTGCCTGTATCCACATGAAAAAATAAATCCGAAATATAAACCCGAAAACGAAAAAACGGCGATTAATACGCCGTTTCCTCGCTCATCGTCCTAAACCCTGAAATGGAACATTGAAAAAAGAACTTTCTTATTATGGCATAAGCATTGGGGAAATGTAAGGGAAAATCACATTTCGTTCAGGCGCTGAATATCGTCCGCCATCTTTTTCCGATAGGCTTCCAATTTGTCGGTCAGTTCCGGATTGGAAAGGGCTAACATTTCAACGGCCAGAATCCCCGCATTGTATGCGCCATCAATCGCCACCGTCGCAACGGGTATTCCCTTCGGCATCTGGACTGTCGAATAAAGCGCGTCCTGCCCGCCCAGAGCCGATCCCGATAATGGAACGCCAATGACGGGCAAGCAGGTTAATCCAGCGATACAACCAGCCAAATGAGCAGCCATTCCCGCACCGCAAATGAAGATTTTCGCCCCTCGTTCGGGGGCTTTTTTGACATACTCCTTTACCATTTCGGGGGTACGATGCGCCGATAATATCTTGACTTCACTGGAAATACCGAATTCATTCAACGCATCCACCGCTTTTTGCATTTTCGCCCGATCCGAATCGCTTCCCATTACGATACTGACAAACATATTGTTCTCCTGTTAATAACTGTTCTCCCCATCATCGCTTCGGCCTTGATATCTCAACAGTTCAATTGAAATTTGATTAGTTTAGTTTTAGATTTCCAAAGATCATAATATTAGAATTTACCTCTCGGATCATCGATAAATATATGATTTTTAATGAATTAGATACTTATGATCTCCTTGAGTTCTGATTTTCCTCTCCATCCATTGAATCCCATGACCATGCATTTGTCTGTCCACAGAACAATAATTTTAGGTTTAATCAGGCTGTGGATAAAATGTGAATGAACAACCGGGTTATGCGTTCATTTATTTGTTTACTTAATCGATATAAATTATACAATTGAGAATTTTCTCATCCGAACCGATAGAATCGAATCCCATGAAAAAACGTAAATTCAATCGATTCAGATAAGACGAAACGGCCAAAAGCCTTCAACGTAAATTCGGTTCACAAGACTTCGTGAATCGATCCAAGCGACTGGCATATAATATAATAAAAATAGTGTTAGTTTGGTCTTTAAGGCACTTTTTGCTGGATTATCAGAAAAGCATTCTCATTTCCCGTTTTCATCCCCTCCATACAAAAAGAAGCCTCCCTGTTCGTCAACCCTGCAATCGCTTATTTTTGACTTTTTCTTCACATTGCCAAGATTTCCGCTTGGACAACCGAAGACCTTGTTGACTTTGTTGCGCGCCGCAATATAATTCTTCGTCTAATGTTTTATTGCATCATACACAGCCCGGGTGGTGGAATTTGGTAGACACGTACGTTTGAGGGGCGTATGGCTTGCGCCGTGCGGGTTCAAATCCCGCCCCGGGCATTTTACTCATATTTTCCACGGTCTGCCACCCTTAAAATTTTCGTGAAGAATCCATTAGACACACTTGACAAATAAAGGCCGGGATTTTTAATCTTCCTTTTACCGAATTAAGCGGTTCCAGCTTATCATTATACGAAAAGAGGTTCTTCCATGCCTTGCGGGAAAAAACGGAAACGAGCCAAAATCGCTACTCATAAGCGCAAAAAAAAGCGTCGTTTGAACCGGCATAAGAAGAAAAAGCGCTGACGATTGAGGCTTTCTACGTTCCTCCAACCGGTTTTTTTTGCTATGCTGTATAAAAACCGTTGTTTGAATGTCGATCGTTTCAGGCAACCGACGGAGCTAAAGGCAAAAGACGATGGATATCACCGAAGTCAAAGTCTATCCCGTTCGAAAACCTGATGACAAATTGAAAGCCTTCGTCACCATGATTCTCGACAACTGTTTTGTCATCCGGGACATGAAAGTCATCAACGGCAACACCGGCTTGTTTGTTGCCATGCCCAGCCGCAAAAAAGCGGATGGTACGTATGCGGATATCGCTCATCCGTTGAATTCCGATATGCGCAAGCATATGGAAGAGTTGGTCCTCAAAGAATACCAACGCGTAATCTCCGAAAAAGGAGAACCGGACGGGACGGAGGATAACCCTTACGACGAATAACTGCTGATGATGTATAACCACCGGAACGAAAAAGACGCAGGTCTGTTTCCCCTGCGTCTTTTTTTATCGTTTCACATTCTGTCTACTCCAAAGGCTCAAACCAGGAGGATGGATCCACGTACAATCGCTTCTTGAATCGGTGTAATTCCTGAACGATTCCAAAAAAGTCGGATGCGGCTTCTATGAATGTCGCCTCTCGATTTCCAAATATCCGATCGTAAAGCCGCTGAAATCCCGCAATGTCGTCCGATGCATAGAACAAATCCTTGACCCGGCGGCTGCACGAGAGGTGGTTCATGGCGGCCAACGTATCTTTTACTTCCTTGGCGGCCTCATCGGCGGAACTGACCAGTTTCACATTCTCTCCCAATACTCTCTGAATCACATGCGCGATCAGGGGATAGTGCGTGCATCCAAGAATAACCGTGTCCAAATCTTCTTCTATCATCGGCGCCAGATATCGGCGCACGATCCCCTCGGTAATCGAATCGTCCTCCAATCCCTCTTCCACCAGGGG
>CAZFOX010000809.1:0-2677 GCA_964520565.1 uncultured bacterium
CATCGAGAGGCGACGCCAGCACACCGTGGCTATCGGGAGAGAAATACACGATGGCGATTGCCCCTGTGGATAAATTAATCGGTCAACAACCCGGCGTCCGCAGGCTATTTCGTATTGGAATCATATCGATTTTCCAACAGGAGAATTATTCGGCGATTCCGGTTCAGATTCTCCATGCGCCCACCGGCCAATGCGAAATCGTGACCAATCAACCGGGACATCTATCCATCCAGTTGAGTGGATTACCCGGAGAAAACTGGGTACGCGCCGGTGTATCGCGATACCGGAAATGGAAGGCATTTCAAAACGGAACGGAAATTCCCATCGCCGAACACATCGAAGCCGGTGAACCCAACGATGTGGGGCGATACATCAGCGTTCCCGCCTCGAACGGGCTACTCGAATTGCGGTATGCCCCGGAATCCATGGATTGGATTTCTTACGCTCTGACCTTGCTGGCCGGACTATTCCTATTGACCTGCCTGGCGATACGACCCGTCTATCGGATCGTTTCCTTGGAATCCCCGTACGCGATCTCGGCGCTGGAGATTGTAAACCGCATTCGATTTCGCGCCGCCGTCAGTCTGGCAGTATCGTTTCTGATATTGGCGGTCATTCTCGGTCTCCGGTTCGGGCGTTCCACCCAAAAAACTCATTTCTGGTACACGGGGATATTATCCGATGTTGTAAGTCCTCTGGGATGGAAATCCGATGGAAATCTCGATTTGGGATTCGCTCTGGTTATCGGGGAGGATTTAAAAGAGAAGACTCTTGAAACCATGACCTTGCGGGAGATTTACCCCGAATCCGCCTATCCTTCTCCACACATGTGGATAACCGGTCAGGGTCCATTATGGAAGCTGGCCGTCCACCCCATTGCGGATCCCGATGCCGGTTGGCATCGCCGAGAGGTTCCGTTCGGCGTCCGGCTTAATCCCCCACATTTTCTGACGTTGTTTGCCTCCAATCCGCATCGGGGTGAATACATTCCCACCGGAACGGAAATGGAACTCACTCTGAATTTCCAGGGAGGCGAGAGCGCAACCTATCGTTGTGCGCTCCTTCCGCAAGGGACTCATTAAAGCGGTTCTCATAAGTACGTGCGTTAATTCACGCGCTCGGTTTACGAAAAAAGACGGCAAGAGGAAAACTGCATCAGGCGGGATGCCACCGGCAGAAGTTTTTCAGCATTCGCAACCCGACCGGCCCGCTTTTTTCCAAGTGGAACTGGGTCGCGATCAGGTTGTCTTGGGCGACGGCGCTGGTGAAGCGGATACCGTACTCGGTCTCCCCAATCACAACGCCGGGATCGGCGGGAATCGAATAGTACGAATTGACGAAGTAGAACTCCGAACCGTCGGGAATGCCTTCAAATACGGGGTGCGGCCGAACCTGATAGACCTGATTCCAGCCGATTTGGGGAATTTTCAGATTGGACTCGGGAAACCGCTTCACTTTACCGGCCAGAAGGCCGAGGCATTCCGTTTCATTCTCTTCGCTGTATTCGAAGAGAATCTGGATGCCGATGCAAATGGCTAGAAACGGTTTGCGTTTCTCAATCGTCTGTTTCCGAACCACTTCCACGAGTCCCGTCTGGCGAAGCACCTCCATGGAAGCGCCCGCCGCTCCCACTCCCGGAAAGATCAGGCGTTCGGCGCGGTCGATCGTATCGGGATCGCGGGTAATTTCGCCATCGAATCCAATATGGCGCACCGCTCGCAGAACGCTGGTCAGGTTCCCGCCTTCATAGTCGATGATCGCAATCATGATCGGATTACCGCAATTTGACCTTCTGCATCACATCGCGCAGATCGTCGAGGTTTTTCTTAAGTTCGGGCTGGGCGAAATGTTCGCGTACGGGCGCAAGGAGATCGGCGATACTCTGCGCCAGAGCTGTTTTCAGATCCATGGGATGCAACTTTTTTTCCGCGAAATCGCGGGTTAATTCATCTAGTGTGTTATATGAAAGGTCGCCGCCCCATTCGGGTTTGCGCTTAATCTCCAACGGCCCCCGCCCCAGCGCAAACACCAGATGTTTCGCCCAATCCAGCACGGGATTGAAATCCACCTCGCCTTCGGGGCAAAAGGCTTTCTTGATCTTCCGGGCGATCGTTTCCGGTTCGTCGGTGATAAAAACGGCGGTATCCGGTTTCGATTTGCTCATCTTCATGGCCATCCAGACTTCCTGCAATCGTTCGGGATCGATAGGCCACATCGGAGGTTTCCCCAGACCGATCAGCAGGTGAGGGTGGATGGCGATGGGGGTAATCGATTCGCCGGAAGGCGCTTTCAACGGCATGGTTTTCATCTGATTGGCAACATCCAACGCCACTACATGCGCCTTGCGCTGATCGGTTCCCGCCTGCGCGATATTGACGCCCAGGGCGTAGATATCGGCCACCTGCATAGGCGGGTAAACCAGTTTGGCGAAATCGACCGATTCGCCTTCCGCGCGTCCGAGAATGGTAATGGATCGCATAATGCGGTTTAGAGTGGTGTTTTTACAAACCTCGATAAACGCCGTCCAGAATTCGGGGCGTTTCTGATACAGATCGGAACCAAGGACGACGTTGAGCGCGCTGGGATCGCCCCCGACGGCTTTCAGGCAACTTTTCAATCCTTCGGCGAAATATCCATAGGCAAACGAACGAATCCGGTCGATATCTCCGCCGAGTTT
>CAZFOX010000810.1:0-2677 GCA_964520565.1 uncultured bacterium
ATCTTAACTGGATCTATTACATCGTCTGTGGCGTTTCTATTGGCCATGAGCACGAATTTTCTGGGTTTAGCCGAGTTGGGATATGTCGCTGGGATCGGCATTCTCTTCTGCCTGGCTGCCATGCTGATTACTCTGCCCGCCCTTCTCGTTACCTATGATCGCCATTTCCGTATTAAAGACCGCCCGCCGTCTCTTATGCACCTGGTGGGATTGCGCCATGTCTCCCGTTATCCACTTGTATTAGTTATCGTTCTGTTTGCAGTCTCCGTTGCGCTTTTGCCCAGAATTCGCGACATTCGATTCAACGACAACCTCCTGGAAATGCAAGCGGAAGGTCTGGAATCGGTCGAATACGAACATAAATTGCTGGAAGATTCCGAATACTCCACCTGGTATTGCGCTTTTGTGAAGCCGGATATCCAGGGGGTTCGTGAGACCGTGAACCGCCTGAAAAAAGAACCGTCGGTTGCCAAAGTCGAAAGCCTCGCAGACGTGCTTCCTCAGATTTCACCAGAGAAAAGCGAGGTTTTGCAATCGATCCGTGAAATTTTAAGCGCTGTCGTGCGCGAGGGAACCGCGACCTACACTCCCAATCCATTCATCCATCAATCTCTCGTGCGCAGAGTCGATCTCCTCGAAGGGAAGATCGAACAACTGAAACAATGGATGACAATGCGCGCTACTTTGATTGAAAAGACCTCAAAAATCCGAAAAATGGTTGTTACGAGATCCAGCGCGTCTCCCGATTTATCAAAACTCGATCTTTTATCACTGAATCCGGATCAACTCGCCGCTTTACAAAATAATCCAGAACTCGCAACCCAACTGCTATCGCAGATGGAGAGCGGACAACTTCCGGAAAGGATGAACGTCACCGGCGATCAACAGGAACAAGAAGCGATATCTGTACCGGAAGGGATGCATTTGCCCGAAGGGATGGATGTGTCTGGATTGATGAATGGAGAAGATATCCCCGATATCCGCCCCGAACAGATCGAACAAATCGAAAAGCAGATAAGCAAACTCAAGGAACTCACCGCTCTCTTGAGCGGTTCTCAGGAAGTAGTGGCCACCCGCTTGCAAAACGCCAATCGGGAACTTCTTGAACGTCCTCGAGAAGCCTTGATCACTCTCACCCGTTTGGCATCGATGGGAGAACCCACACCCGATATACTTCCCGCCATGTTTAAGCGCCTGTTCGTCGGTCAGAACGGCTCGTTATTGATTATGGCTTATCCCAAAGACAATATCTGGGAAACCGCTCCAATGCAGCAATTCGTCAGCGCTATGCGAACCATCGATCCAAACGTAACGGGAACTCCTATTCAGGTTTATGAATCCAGCATGTTAATGCGCAAGTCCTTTATTTATATTGCTATCTGTTCGTTGATCGCGGTCAGCGTTCTCGTTTTTCTCGATTTCCTGAAATTCCGTTCCTTTTTTTACGTGATTTTCCCTTTGTCTCTGGGCGTGTTGTGGTTATTGGAGATCATGGGCACATGCAATATCCATCTCAATCTGGCCAACTTTTTCGCCATCCCTATTCTCATAGGCATTGGCGTCGATAACGCCGTGCATTTTTATCATCGCTACCTGGAAAACTACAACGTCGAACAATGCATGTATACCACTGGGACAACCCTAACATTGACTACGTTGACCACTATCACTGGATTCGGGAGCCTGATTTTTGCCTCTCACAAGGGACTTGCCAGCCTGGGCGCTCTGATGGCCATCGGTTCGGCCACCTGCTGGTTTTCATGCGTAGTCTTTTTACCTGCGCTGATTAAACTCACCTGCCGACAACATAAAGCCCGCTTGGAGTATCACGGGTAGAGTTAATTCTCTCTTCCTTCGCAGCTTTTCACGGAATTGAAAAGGGGCCGGAGAACTTTCGCCGGCCCCTCTGGGATTATTTCGAACACCTCTTGTTATTTATGGAGTTCTTTCTTCCTCATAGCGAACCGGTCCAGCCGTAAAGAATGGCCCATAGGCAAGTGGAATTTTGTTGAGGGTTAGAACGAACATTTTGAATTCATAGAAATGACCGAATTCCGGACCATTCCGAAATGCAGGAGCGATAAGGCGATCGCCTTTCTTCCACTCAATGCAAGTTGCATCGGGAACGCTCGTTCTACCCAGATAGGCATATTTTATTTCATTGTCTTTTCGAACGTACACATGAAATTCCTTGATGTTTTCCAGGACCATTACCTGTGGATCGATCGGCCAACAAACCGCCAATTTTTTATCCGTTGCGGGATCGAGATCGATCCCGCCTGCCAGGTCTTCTTGGCTTGCGGCATCGTCAAGCACTTTCAGGGAGGATCGATAGTCCACCGATTCCTGGGTCGTGAAAGGTCCGTGGAAAAGGGGAATTCCTGTGAAGGTCAGAGCGTAGATTCGGAAGCGGTACTTCTTTCTAAATTCGGGACCGTTACGGAAAAACGGGGATGTCATTCTTGAATTGACGACCCAATCGAAGAAGGCCGCATTCCCATTGGCTGTTCGCCCCAAATATACAAAACGGTTGGTTTCATCGACGTCTACATAAATATGAATGTCAGCGATGTTGGTAGCCTGGATACCCGCCACAGAAAGATTCCAGCGAATCGTCAAAGAACGTTGTGTACTGAAATCCTCATCCACTTTACCAGTCAGATCGTCGAAGGTCTCT
>CAZFOX010000811.1:0-2672 GCA_964520565.1 uncultured bacterium
TGGCGGTCTGCTGGTTTTTCTGCGCCTGCTTCATTTGTCCGGATTTCATATTCTGGGCGGCGTCAGACATGGCTTTCATCAAACCCTGTTGTTCGGCATCCTGCCGCATCTGTTCCAATTTCTGCGCCACGGCCGGACTGGATTCCTTCAGAGATTCCTGCATTTCCCGCATGGCATCCATCAGAGTCTGGGCGTCACGTTCTAATTGTTCCTGACGTTTCTCGAGCAATCGTTGGTCTGATTCAAGTTGTTCCTGTTTCGCTTTAGTTCCTTCGGAAGAATCGGATGTTTGCATCGAATCCAGTTGCTGTTTTTCGTCCGCCAGTTTTTCTGTTTCCCGCTGCAAGTGCTCCTGGCGTTGCGCCAGGTCGTCCGCCATCTGTTTTAGCCCCTCCAGTTGACGCGATTGAAAAGCGTTTTCCAACATGGAAAGAGTACGATCCAATTGTTGGTTGTAATCCTCGAAAGAATAATTGAGATCGTTAAGTTGTTCTTCTGTAATCTGCTTCGCCATCTGATCGATGGTCTGATCGATCTTCTCCAGAAGCGCCTGACTATCTTTATCCATTAGTTGCTGCATCAACTCCTGTATCTTCTCAATCTTCTCAAGCGTTTCCGGTGTAAATCCCGATTGTTCTTCCTGTTGGGCAATTTCCTGCGCTTGTTCTTTATATTGTTCCAGTTCCTGCTCGATCTTTCGCGCCTGTTCTACCAATTCTTTTTGACGTTCCTTAATTCCTTCCAACTCTTTCTCTTCCATCCACGAGTTTGATTCATCTCCCGGTGCGCTTTTTTCACGTTCTTCCATCTTATCGGATATTTTTTCTAGTGTTTTCTGAACATCTTCCGTGATCTTCTTCTGTTTGTCGACCACACTTCCCAAGTCGTCCATCTGCTTTTTTTCTATCTTGTCCAGTTTGGATAACAAATCGACCAAGGAGGGATAGTCAATTATATAATTCGCAGAACGGCTCGATTTGGGTCCTCGGATGGGATCGTTATCGAATACCTCTAGAGCAAATGTCACTTGATCGCCGGGAAACAAATTGTACTCAGCCAGATTCCAGTCGTAGGAGACGTATAATTCCGTTGTTACGGATGTCTGGGTATCGGAGGCGGCCTCTACTGGATTATTCGACCAGATCAGGAAAGTGAAATGATTGGGTTTTTCTCCGTTAATCTGTACGTGTTTAAATAGTTTCTCGAGTCGATAATCGTCATGCGCGTGTACTTGAACTTGCAGTTGCATATCTCCCGGCATCGTACTGATCGGTTTAGGATGAACGACCTCCAGGCTGGGAGTCGCATCGGGAATCGCAGTGATCCGGTAGCGCCGGCTTCGGCCAATCAATCCATGTTCGTCTTCCATCCGGTACGATAATTCTCCGGTCTGTCCAACTTGCATTACGGTCTGGAACGAGTCGCCCTGCACGGGTATGGATTGAGTAAAGTTATCGTAAACCAGAATCGCCGATACCAGGGAGATAGATGCTTTAGCGGAAAGAGATATCTCGCTTCCTTCTGGAACGGCACAAGGCCGCAAACGATCGAGTTTTTGCACAGGCAATCCCGTATAAGAAGGAGGTGTAATTGTAACCTGGCCTTCAACCAGGCTGGGAGGATCGATCGGCATCAATCTCCCCTTGTTGGATAAAGTACGGTCTGCGGCAAAATAATACTCCATCTCCCGATTGACAGCGGGAACATGAAATACCAACCGATCCCCCTCTTTTCGAACTGATTGTTGGTTCCAATCGGATTGGGTTCGGAAAAAGACGGAACAATCTTTTTGTGTATCCGGATGCTGCCATTCAGCAGACAATGTTACGGATTCTCCCCGGGCAACGGAAATCGTGTCGGGAACCCTCAAGGCATCTTCATCGACCGGTTGGGAAACCACCCAAAGAAGACGAGCGATACGCTCATACTCTTTCCGGAAAAAATCCTGCTGGAGGTGCCAGTAAAACAACGAAGGCAGGATTATGGAAGCGAAGATAATCACAAAAGCCGTGGGATATATTCTTTTTTGTTGTTTGGAAAAATTTTGGATATAGCGTCCCAGCCATCGATCGTCCGCCTCAATTAATTCTTCCGAATATCCAAGACGTTGGATTTCATTGGCTTTTTTCTCAGCATAAACCAGCAGAGATGCCCGGTTGGCGATCTCTGGATGCCCGGATTCCCATCGTTGAAAAAAACTACGGATTCGAAATCCTTCTACGATCCAGCCTCGAAAATAATCTATGCAAAACCAGGCACAAAGCCCGGTCAGCAGAACAAAAAGAACGTTTACACTTCCGTATTCCAAGGAGAATAGGTACGAAAGAAAAAAAAGACACTGTACGGCCACGATCAACAAACCGGCGCTTAAACAAATAAAATGGATCAAACGGCGGTAAAGATGCCGGCGGTAAAGCCGATGGATCCACTGCAGACTTTGCCAATGACTTCTATACACAATGTATCACCTGAAATCCTGTTTCGTATTCCTTTATTCCGGACTATTGTCGTCCGGTTCGTTGATTTCTCCAAGATACAACGGTCTCTCGATCAGTTTAATATACCCGGTCCACGCATTTTTTTCTTTTTGCGCCGCTTTCATTTCCCGCCGGATAGCGGCCATCTGGGCATCCATATTTTCAATATGATGCAGCAAACATGCTTCCATCGTC
>CAZFOX010000812.1:0-2663 GCA_964520565.1 uncultured bacterium
CCACTACACCCACTCTATTCAGCGAAGAACCAAATGCCGTTACGTTTAATATCCACTTTAACGATATAGACGTTCATGGTGACTTGTTGTCCTGCTTGAATCTGATAGGAACCATATCCGTTTTTATAGCAATCCCATCCATTATGAGTGCCTCTGACATAACCTGAAAGAGATTGCCGGGGATTGTTATAATTTATCACTATAGAATTATTAAATCTAATGGATTCCATGCCTCCTGAATACGTAAACGAACATTGCCTCGAAGAACAATAACCACACCCAACTGAGGAATGATAAGAATAATCCATCATATCCGCCCATATAAACCATTGGCCACTAGTATTATTTTGAGGGACTAGAGTGTATTTTATTGTATAAGGACTTGACCCGTAGTAATTCAGATACACGCTTTCTCCTTCTTCAGATTGTGCAAACACCGATCCATTTTCACTAGCCCACAATACATACCGATCCGGCGTGTCGCATTCGGGAGGGGGCGGGCAGGCGGTGAGGGAGCCGGTGCTGGCGGTGGTGGCCAGCAGGATCAGGATGAAACAATGCCATTTGTTTTCCAGGATTTTTGTAACCATGACCGTCTCCCTATTGATTGGATTGTTGATTTTGGTTGTATTCCCGGCTTTCCCGGCGATATCGTTCGATTCTTTCTTCCATCGTTTCGTTTTTCTGTTTTTCCTTCCGGGCTTTGTATTCATCGTCCAGCCGTTTGTATTCCTCCATCTGGGGGATGGCTTTTTCCAGCCAGCGGGCCATCTCCAGGCATTCCTTGAATTCGGGAGACGGATTGGGTGGAATCAGGGCCAGCATTTGTTGCAAGGCCTGCCGGGCTTCATCGTACCGGCCGATCATGGCCAGGTATTTGGCTTTCAAGCGGAGAACATGGGGAAGAATAAAGAAAGAGAACAATCTCATGAATACAAATAATATGGAATATGGAAATAGCTGAAATATCTCATTTCGGGACAACTGTTATGGTGTGCTATAACAGATTAACAGATGTTTTTCAAAAATACTGTGTTTAATCCTGGATAAATGCCTCCTCTCTTTATAGCCGGTTTTCGATCGCATGGGTTGAATAATATGACGATTGGAGCGGGGGAGAGGAATTAAGGGGGGATTGGATTGGATTGGATTGCTTCACTTCGTTCGCAATGACAGGGTGATGTAGGCGAGACGCCTGCTCTACTTTCTTGGGAGGAGGAGGCGCAGGCGAGACGCCTGCTCTACTTTTCTTGGGGGGATTGGACTATTCGAACGGGAGCTTATCCCAATCGTCGTTGGTTGCGGGTTCGGGTTTTGGGGGAGTTTTTCGAATGTCTTCGAGCAAGGCCGTAATGGCGTCTTTGATGGGATTCAGATCCTTGTCTTTCAGCGCCGAGCAACGGGTATTGGGCGCGATGCGGCGTTCCAGTTCGCGAAGGGCCAGATCGTCCTGCAGGGTGTCGATCTTGTTAAAGATCGTCAATACCGGCTTTTGCGAACATTCCAAATTGCCCAACACTTCGTTGACGGCGTGAATCTGTTCCTCGAGAAAGGGAGAACCGGCGTCGGCCACATGCAGGAGAAGGGTGGCTTCTTCGACCACTTCGAGGGTAGCCCGGAATGCCGCCAGCAGGGGTTCCGGCAGGTCGGATATAAAACCGACCGTATCCGACAGCAGTAATCTCTCCTGGTTCGGCAATACCAGCCGCCGTGTGGTCGTATCGACGGTGGAAAAAAGTTGATCGCGGGCGGTCACCTCGGCGGCGGTCAGGCGGTTGAGCAGGGTCGATTTCCCGGCGTTGGTGTATCCGACCAGCACGGCGGTGGCGAGGTTCTGCCGCTGGCGGGATTTTCGCTGCAAGCGGCGCGATTCGCGAATTTTGGTCCATTCCGTTCGCAGGCGGGCGATGCGATGGTCGATCCTTCGCCGGTCGACTTCCAGTTTTGTCTCGCCGGGGCCGCGCGTGCCGATTCCACCGCCCAGGCGGGATAGATCGATGCCGCGTCCGGTCAGGCGGGGACGCAGATAGCGCAGTTGCGCCAGTTCCACCTGAATCTGTCCGTCCTTGCTTTGTGCGTGTTGCGCGAAGATATCGAGAATGAGTTCGGTGCGGTCGACGATGCGGCGATTGAGGTGGCGTTCGAGGTTACGTTGCTGAACCGGGGAAAGGTCTTTGTTGAAGAGAATGACATCGTACGAGCCCGCTGCGAGAAGTTCCTTGACTTCTTCGAGTTTGCCCTTGCCGATGAAGGTGGCCGGATTAATTTCCTTCAGGTTTTGTTGGCATACGGAAATTACATCCGCACCGGCGGTGCGCGCCAGATTGCGCAATTCTTCAACCTGATAGGATGAATAAACGGGAGAGAGGTCGCCGGTATGGGCGGCGATCAGCAAAGCCTTTTCGTGATACTGGTTCGAAATACGCCTCAAGACGGATCGGTAAACCCCGCCTCCCTCACATGATTATTGTCCTCCCATCGAGGGGATGGGAGGACAATAAGGAACTCTCGATCGGATGGATGCCAGAGGTTTATTCTCCCCCATCGCGGCGGGGGCCACGATGTCCTGGATGGGTTGGTGGGGGACCTTCGACACGTTCCATCTGATTCCACCGGACGCGGGTCTTGGCAGCAGGCATGATTGTGGCAATTGCATGCTTGTA
>CAZFOX010000813.1:0-2663 GCA_964520565.1 uncultured bacterium
GGAGTCCATGCGGTTCCTGCGCGACGCCGCGTTTCATTCCCGTAAAAAGATCGTAATCGAAATCGCCGGGCGGTTCGGCGGAATCGGAAGAGGTCAACTGGCCGGGGCAATCGAAGATGTTGTTACGCGTGACGGTGTTCGGATTGATATGCCCGCTGAATGCATTGAAAGCGCCGTTGGGTTGCAGGGCGGTGTTGTGAAATACGAAACGCCGTCCCCCGCCGAATTGATCTCGCTGCCCCACCTTGATCATACTTCCGCCGATGGGATCGTTGTGCGTTTTCCGGCTGACGCCGAATACATTGCGAAAGATATAGAGCGGCCCTTTGGAGGTGCTGGCGATGGCGATGTGCTGGTAGGTATGATGCAAATAGTTCCCCCAGATGCGTACGTTCATATTCGCGCCTTCGCTTTCGATGGCGTCGTCCCACACATGGCCGACGATGTTGCCATAGATATCCGAGTCGCAATTGGGGCTGCCCTCGAAACTGAAATTGGAAGCGCCGCCGATGCCGTCGTTGAATCCATGATCTTCCGTGGTGCGGATTTCGTTATACCGAATGACATTGCCGCCGCTCGAATTGATAAGAGAAATTCCCTGCGGGCCGTTGGGGTGTCCGGTATCCCAGTCGTTGGAAGCGCCGCGCGGATTTTCGAGCAGGTTGCGCTGAAGGGTCAGATTCCCCGCTCCCTTGTTGGCGTAAATGGCGCTGTCGATACACCCGTCGTTGCCGAACGAAAGCGGGCCTCCCATGCGTCCCCAGAACGACACGTGGCAATCCTCAATGACGATATCGTGCCGGTTACGCTCGATCAGAATGCCGTGGCGGGCGGCGTTCCGGCATTCCACCCCGCGCACGATCACGTAATCCGCATCGATAACGATGGCCGAATCTTCCGCGTTCATCATATCCAGCGTGGTTTTCGCATCGGTCGCGGGGGTGATGAGATGATAGGCTTCCGGCGTCCCCGATTCGGTAATCTTCACCGTCTCATACGATACGCCGTCGTTCAGGGAAGTGATTTTGCCGATGGGAAACCGGTCGCTTTTGGTGCGCGATTGAAACTCGGCGGTAGCCCCGCCGCAGGTGAGGCGGATATCGTACAGCGTGTCCGGCTCCAGGTAGACAAGGCTCCCCCGGTACTCCTTGTCGCGGGAATCGTACACCAGCCCCAGCGACTCGCGCCAATCGCCTCCCTCCGCTTTTCGGTACTCCAGTTTGCAATCGCCGCGATCCTCGGAACGATAGTAGACGCCGATGCATTCATATGTTGGAACGGCGAAGTAAGGTTTGCTCTGTTCTTCTTCCGATCTGGATAGGTTGGTGGCTGTGAGAGATACGGTTAAAACAATAATCGGATAGAATATAGATGGTTTTTTTATCATTCTCGTCATTCCAACTCGATGGGACTCGTTTCGCTCGATCGATCCGACAGTTCTATTTGAAAGGAATATAAAGAATTTGATTTTCCCATTCGTTTGCATTGCTACATTCAATAATTAGTAATATATCATCTATGACTTTTCCCAAACTGGCTGAACGCTCGATTTGAAATAATCCGGGCATCGGTTTGTCCGATTGAATTCTCTCAAGAGCGTAACGAGTCATAGTAGAGACATCATGTGTCAATAGGATTCGTTTCTCGTTTGCCGCCCATTCCAAAACGGCTCGATCGTTGGCTCCTCGCAATCCTGCATCTTGTATGCGAATAATATCAAGGTCGTGTTTTTTCCGTTGCAATCCACGAAGGATATCATTATTGAAGTTTTCATCGCAAGCCAAAGCAATCATGATGGATGAACCGGTTTGGATAGGCGGGACAAGAGGCGGTCGCGAATTCCATTTGGATCGAATCGGGATTCATTCATCAGGCGTATTTCTTCGCATTCAATCTCCCGGTTCGATAAATATTCATCGATCGCCGCCGGGTTATGCAGGCAATAACCAATAACTTGGTAGATATCCGCCAGGAGCAGAGAAGGATATTGTTGAGCGATCTCTTCCGGAGTCGCCCCAGTTCGAAACGCTCCAATCACAGTGTCCAACGGAACTCGCGTCTGGCCGACGCGAATTACACCATCCGCATCGCAAATAAGAGGAAGGGATTCCTGATGGAATGGAAATTTCATTCTCGTCATCTCCTTACCAATCATTTTAAGCGAATCTAGATGAAAACCAATGGAAAACGCCGATGAATTCTCGGATTGGGATGAATCTCTACAATCGAAAGATTCACGGAATCGGCGGTCGGGACACGATCTGTAAAATCATTCATTTCATTTTACGTTGGCTTTTTCCCTAAAAACCGTATTGAGATCGAGCCCGACGCTTCCGCCTTTCTTATTGCATGATAACTCGGTCACACCCGCATCTCGAACGAATTGTAAATGGGGACGAGCTTCTTCCCGGAAGCCTTGATAGTAGAAAATCAAACCCAGGGCACAATGTCCCGACGGCTCGTTGCATTGGATGGCTTTTTGGAAACATCGTTTTGCTTCCTCGATGCGCTCCCCCTGCCATTCGTCGCGGGGAACGGTCAGCAAAAGAATATGGCCGAATCCCATCCAGTACGCTCCCGAATCCGGTTGAAGGCTCACGATTTTTCGATAGTTTTCAATGCAGGTGTCAAGATCGTTTTTTAAGAAATACATGTAAGAAAGC
>CAZFOX010000814.1:0-2662 GCA_964520565.1 uncultured bacterium
AGGGATTGATCGGCCGTTGGGGATGCGATTCCGTAATGGGAACCTGGGAAACCTCGCCGTAGGTGGCGCAGGTGGAGGAAAACACGATTCGTTCGACGCGATAGTCACGCATGGCGTTCAGCAGGTTGTAACCGCCGATGAAATTATTCCGAAAGTATTCATCGGCCTGGGTCATGGATTCTCCCACATAAGCGTACGCACCGAAATGCATGACCGCATCGATGGGCTGGCTTTCAAAGATCCGGCGCACGGCGATTTCGTTGCGGATATCGCATTCGATCGTCGTTGCGTTGGGGTGGACGGCGGCTTTATGTCCTCTTTCCAGGTTGTCGATCACGACAACTCGGTAATTCTTTTTAACAAGAGCTTCCACATTAACGCTGCCGATATAACCAGCGCCGCCGATTACGAGTATGGTTTCCTGTTTGTTCACGAAAGACTCCTGATTGAAACTCAAATATTTACTTCGACTTGGATCAGAAATATCATGTTCCACACTTTTTTATTCATCGATCCCCCGGAAGGTGGATAGATCGACCTGCTGGAGTTCACGCGCTTTTTCTTCGGGCATGGTATCGGCCATAAAATTTCCACCCCCGATCTCCGGTCCTGCGGGGAACTTCTGCAGACCCGGACGCCGCAGAGGGGGTTGGATCAAGAGATGGAGGTGGTAATGGGAATAGTCTCTCCCATCCACGGGCGCTTGAAAAATCGACATTACATAGGGGAAAGGCATCTGATACAAGGAATCGTATCGGCGAATCACCGATTGAAAAACCTCGGCGAGACCGAATAACTCCTCTTCTGCCATCGTGGCGAGAGTGGCGTGACGCTTTTTGGGGAAAATCATAACCTCATAGGCATACCGGGCGAAAAACGGAATGAAGGCGCAGGCCGTTTCGTTTTCCGCCACGATTCGTTCCCGGCTATGCAGCTCAAGCGAGAGAATCTCATCGAACAGATTGCGGCGATGCTCGGATAGGAATTCCTCGGAGGCTTTCAGTTCCTTTTCGATCAAACTGAAGACGAAATTGGTGGCGTAAATCTGGCAATGGGGATGAGGATTGGAGACGCCCACGATTTCGCCCCGGTTTTCAAAAATCAAGACAAACCGGATCGCCGGATTGGCGGTCAGCTCGATCGTCTGTTCCCGCCAGGCGAGAAACACCTGGGCTACCTGGCGGCAGGCGATCTGTGCCAGATGGACATTATGGCGGGGATCGTAACAGACTACTCGCGCGATGCCATCCGCCCGCTTTCGTTGGAATAGCGCCGAATGAGCGCCTGGAACAGTGGTTTCCACAAGAGGCGCGTCGTCTCCCACAACGGGGAAATCGTTATCGAAAATATAAACGCCCTGGTATTGAGGATTTTTTTTTCCCTGGGCGCGCAGGTTTCCCGGACATAAATAACATTTCGGATCGTACGAGGGGCTTTCGGCCGCCTGTGCCACCGATGCGCCGCTCCAGGGGCGGGTATTCCGATGTGCGGAATACACGACCCATTCCTGGCGAAGGGGATGCCATCGCTGTTCCCATTGACCTTGAAACGATTGATTCATAGAGGATGCTTCCGTATTTTTTCCTGTTTGAGTCTCTCTAAATTATAATCGGATTTTCTCATAAGAACCACCAATTTGCGAAGAGTGAACGCCATATTGCGATAATGCTATCATATTAATAATTTAGGATTTTTTTTGTGGTTCAATGGTTATACATAATGATATACCCTAGTCTTGTATAATTTTCTGTAGTAATTATACCGGTTGTATATATGAAAAGATTGAATCTGATTATATCCTTTTACGTTAAACGCATTGCGTTATATTTCAGGTTATGATAAAATCATTCCGGTGCGAGGAAACAAAGAAAATTTTTTATCGAGAAATTTCATCGAAATTTCCGATCACAATTCAACAAGTTGCGTTACGTAAATTACGGATGCTCAACCGGGCATTGACTCTTTTTGATTTAGTTGCACCTCCGGGAAACCGGCTCGAGGCATTAAAAGGGGATCGTAAAGGCCAGCATAGCATTCGAATCAACGATCGTTGGCGCATTTGTTTCAACTGGTACAAAACGGATTGTTACAACGTCGAGATTGTCGATTATCATTAAAGACGAAACGGCAGAAAGTCATCAACGTAAATTCGATCCACAAGACTTCGTGAATCGATCCAAGTGACTGGTATAAGGTATATAGAGTGAGTTTCGTTTTCAAGACACTTTTTGCCGGATTATCATTAAAAGATACGATCATGACTCCAAAAAAACTGAGCCCCATCCATCCTGGAGAAATTCTCCTGGAAGAATTTTTAAAGCCGATGGCGGTAAGCCAGAACCGCTTGGCTTTGGATATTCGCGTTCCAGCTCGGCGAATTAACGAGATCGTTCTGGGAAGGAGAAGGATCACTCCCGATACAGCATTACGATTGGCGCGGTATTTCAAAAATTCCCCTAATTTCTGGTTGGGCTTGCAAATGGATTACGATCTGGATGTCGCGGAAGATGAACTGGCCGCAGTAATCGAAAAAGAAGTCCAACCCCTCCAACAATCGGCATAATTTGACCTGTCGAATATCTAGCCAAAGATGTTTAGATTCAGGTATTATAAATTTCCCTCTCTTCTGTTCGTTTTTTGGTGGATTTATTTCGCAAAATGG
>CAZFOX010000815.1:0-2655 GCA_964520565.1 uncultured bacterium
ATAGGTAGGATGATTATGAATGTCAAATAATCATAAAAACTAGCCAAAGATATTAGAAATTCAGGTATTTGCAAATACTATCAAGGCTCCAAACGTATTTTGAGAGATAAACTCGCAGAATCGCCTTGATAGAATCTAAAGGAGGGTGCGTCAAAGCCCCCTCCTTCCCGTTACCTAGCCAAAGATATTAGGAATTCAGGTATTTGCAAATTCTTTCAAGACTCCAAAAGTAATTTAAGAGATAAACTCTTCGATTCGTCTTGAAAGAATCTAATTTATCGATTGTCTCCATCCAACAGGTTCCCCAGACTTCCAAGAATGGAGCCTTCTTCTTTACTTCCTCCTCGCTGAGGCGCCGCGGCCAGCATGCGACCGGCCAGGCGAGAGAAGGGAAGGGACTGCAACCAGATTTTACCAGGCCCTTGCAGGGTTGCGAAAAACAATCCTTCGCCGCCGAACAGCATGGTTTTGATGCCACCTGCTTGTTGAATATCGAACTGAACGGAGGGCTCAATCGCCACCACGCATCCCGTATCCACATGCAGCATTTCTCCCGGCCCGAGTGTGCGCTCCACAATGGTTCCCCCCGCGTGGAGAAAGACCATGCCGTCGCCTTCTAACTTCTGCATGATGAATCCTTCTCCACCGAATAGTCCGGTGAGAATCCGGCGTTGGAAATAGATACCGATAGAAACGCCTTTGGCCGCACAGAGGAAACTATCCTTCTGACAAACCAGGCAGCCACCCACATTGGTCAGAGTGACGGGAATGATGTTACCCGGATAAGGTGCACCGAAAGCGACGTGCGCTTTTCCTTGGCCTGTATGGGTGAATACCGTCATGAATAAACTTTCACCGGTCAGCAGGCGCTTTCCGGCGCCCAACAGTTTCCCCATGAAACCGCCGGTTTGTTGCGAACCATCTCCGAAAACGGTGTTCATCTGGACGGTGCTGTCTTTATACATCATGGCACCCGCCTCGGCGATGGCGCTTTCGCCGGGATCCAACTCTACTTCCACAAATTGCATCTCTGTTCCGAATATCTTGAAATCAATTTCGTCGGCCATTCGAGGCGCAGTTTTGGGCGGGTGGGCCGTTGGAGCCGAGGGTTTACTGAATTCGGCAACTTGTGAAATCGGAATCCACTCCGTAAATCCTTCCCGCCAGGCATACCCATTTGGATTGGCTCGGGCTCGTTCCGCCGCTTGCGCCGCATCGAAAGGTCCGGATTGTTGTCCCTCGTGGCTTAGATACCATTGGCTCATGGATATTCCTCCAAGTATCAAGTATTTTTATGCATTTCCTTCTGATTTTCCGGTCGTTTGGATCAGACCCAGCTGCTGATGTATCTGTTGTATCGTCTCTTCACTGAACGCAAGGCGCTGGGCCATCGTTTTCAGGTAAGTATGCTCCGCTTCGGTATCCGCTTCAATCGCCAGTAGCGAAGCGGCGTAGATTTCCCGCGCCAGTTCCGGCGTTGCCGCTTGCCGGATTATCGTGTCCAAATCGGCGGGGGAAAGTAACTCCTGCAGGAGGAACGCTCTTTCTTCATTGTCCAGACCTGCGGATTCAAATCGGTCAAGCAGCCGTTTACGCTCTTCCGCGTCGATTTGACCATCGGCGTGGGCGGCCGCGATCATCGCGCGTATCAATAAAACCGCTTCCTCGTTGCGTTCTTCCGGTTGGGGGGAATCCGGCGGTGGCGGAGGAGGCGTTGGCATTTTGGGAGGGGGAGGTGGAATTGTGGCAGTACCTGTTGGCTGGGGATAAGAGGATGGATATCGGGAAGGAGAGGATGTTTGATCCTGACCGCTGAAATGCTCGAAGGCCGCCAAAGCAACCCCCAACATCCCCAATCCGATCGTCGCTTGAGTTCCTGTTCCTATCCCCATATTCAGCCCGGTTTTATGCAGTTTCTTCCCGGCTTTCATGCCTTTCCCGATACCCATGCGGATGAGTCCACCTAATAACCGTTCTGCATCCATATTCGGCGCCTTTCTTTCTGAGATAAAAGCGAATGTAATAAACAAAGCAGAATCTGCCGCTTGACCCATGCAAGCCATTGAATTTTAATGATAAACTTTGCAACTTGTCCTGTTTTCCCTAAGATAGTTCAGAATAAGCCGATTTTTAAAAATAGAAAAGAACCAATCGGTTTCATTTGTTCCGGTATTCCGATGCGTTCGTCCTTACATAATCCCGGGAGATTGAATCCATGCAAATCTCTTTATCCAATATCCAACAATCGGTCGATGCCATCGTTCGCGATACGGCTGTGGTGGATATGCATAGCCATATATTTCCCCCTTCTTTCCAATCTCTCTTGTTGTGGGGAATTGATGAACTGCTCACCTATCATTACCTGGTGGCGGAAGTAATGCGCGTCGCCCCGATGCCCTGCGATCGGTACTGGAACCTTTCTAAAACGGAACAAGCCGATTATATCTGGAAACATCTCTTTTTGGATAGAACGCCCATTTCCGAAGCTTGCCGCGGCATTCTCACGGTTATTCAAACCTTGGGATTAAATCCCGGCGAACGCGATTTATCGAAAATCCGCGCCTGGTTCCACCAACAAAAAGTGGAAGAGTATCTTGAAACGGTTTTTCAAAAAGCCAATGTTTCTTATGTGGTTATGACCAACGATCCATTCGA
>CAZFOX010000816.1:0-2654 GCA_964520565.1 uncultured bacterium
GAGGAGGGTCAGAATCCCGAGCAGAGGCCGTGTCACCTCTCGGAAAAAGAGAATAAAAAGCGCTGCCACACAGATCAGCGCGATGATACTGGCGTTCATCGAATCCTGATTAGTTGTGGTCATTTCATCGGCCTGAAGAGCGGGACGGCCAGTCAGACCGGCTTTAATGTTTGGAAAATCCTGCTGGGTCAACCAGATGTCGGCGCGGATTCGTTTCAGCGGTTCTGAGATAACACTGAGAGTCGTGTAATCCTTGGCGGGCATGATCAACATCAAAAGGAATCCACCCCGGTTGGACCAATTGTATTTCTTCCCATCTTTTTTGATGGATTCCAGTTTTTCTTCAATCTTCAGAAATTCTTCGAATCGCTGATGCGAATCGCCTTTCAGCGCGTCAATAACGAATTGAAGATCGGCAGAGGTTTTGTCTTCGAACGCCTCGGGTAGAGCCGGTGTCTCTCCATTGGTATCGAGAGCATCGTTAATCCTCATCAGGATTTCATCCATCGAACGTGTAGAGAACAGATTCCGGATTTCTTCCCGATTCGATTCGAGTTCGAGCTGCATTCGTTGCAGATCCTCGAGTGTAGTCTCGTCGAAGTAGAGCGCGTAATCGGCAGCCCATTCGGTGTCAAACGCGTAGATCACATCCTGGATATGATCGCTCTGGCGAAGGCGGTCCGCGAGCGCATCGGCATATTCGATCATCTCTTTCTGAGTCGGGCCTTCAATGATGACGTAGAGAAATTCGAGATCGCCGAATGTGCGGATAAATTCCATATAACGGTGATGATAATCGAGTTTTTCGGAGAGCAGGCGATCCTGATCGGTAATCATCTGCATGGTGGCGGCGCCGTAAAAACCGGATATCGCCGCCAAGGCTATGGACAAAAATACAACCCATCGCGGGTATTTGGAAACAAGGGCGTGAATGATATCAAAGAGAATGGCGCGCATGGTTTTAAGTCCTCATAGAAGCCGCTGTACCCTCCGCGCCAGTCACGGCGGCGTTTCTGATTAAAAAACAATTCTAACACTTCACGAATCGAGCGAAAGAAAAATCCCTCGTGCGGAAGAAACAACACAGGTGGGAAATCAGCCGCGCGCGAACAGGGTTTGTTTCGCCGCCGCTCCGACTAATTGCTTCCCCACCGACCAGACCGGCCCGGGAAATTTCCGGCAATCATCGAGAACCCGGTCGAAAGCGGATACAAGGGCATCGATTTCTTCCTCGGTGGCAATCAAGGGAGGTAACAATTTTACCACTTCCTGATGGTGTCCCGCCACTTGGGTGAGGATTCGATGTTCCTTATAAAGTTGCATAACCACCGCCTGTGCGAACAGGCCATTATTGGCGGCATGCAATAGAGCCCACGCCGGTTTCAGTAAAAGCGCCTTGGGCGGTCCGAACTCGATCCCTGCCATTAGACCCTTGCCGCGAATTTCGTGAATCAATTCGTGTTTGGTTTGCAATTGGCGAAGACCGGCAAACAAGCGATCGCCGAGCCGGGCGGCACGCTCCACCAGTTTTTCTTCTTCGAAAACCTGCAGCGATGCCAGACCTGCCACCATGGCAAAAGTGTTCTGGCCGAACGTGGTGGAATGTACCACACAACGGTCGAGGCGGCTGAAAACTTTTTTATACACGGCGTCCGAATAGAGAATGGCTCCCACGGGAACGATCCCTCCGCTCAATGCCTTGGCGCAGACGAGAATATCGGGTTCCAGATTCCAATGTTGGCAGGCCCACATTTTTCCGGTGCGCCCCATGCCGGATTGTATCTCGTCGGCGATCAACAGCGTTCCGTATTGCCGACAGAGTTTTTGAATGGTCGGATAGGTGGAATCGTCTTTGGGATAGAAAACGCCCTTTCCGCGAATCGGTTCAAAGATCACGGCGGCGATGTCCTCTTTTTTTAATTCATGTTCGATCCAATCCAGGTCTTCCAGATCGGCGCGCTCCATGCCAGGAATCAGATCGCCGAATCCCTCTCGAAACGATTCATCGCCGTTAAGCGCCAGCGAACCGGTGCTCAGTCCGTGGAACGCTCCTTTGCTGTATATAATGCGCGGACGGCCGGTAGCCCCGCGTGCAAACTTGATCGCTCCCTCCACCGATTCCGTTCCAGAGTTCGTGAAAAATACGTGCTCCAATCGGTTACCCGGTGCGACAGCTACCAGTTTTTCCGCCAGAAGTCCGGAAAGCAAACAGGCGTCCATCTGCACCAGATTGGGCAATTTGAGATCCAATGCCTGCCGTATCGCCTGGCAGACTGTGGGATGATTGCGCCCCATACTGAAGACGCCATACCCGCTTAATGCATCAAAAATGCGGGCTCCCTCGAGGGTGGTTAAATAACATCCTTCCCCCTCGGTGTATTCATGAGCGAATCCGATCATCTCCAAAACACGGCAGAAGACTGGATTTACATTTTTTTCATGCAAGGCACGCGCCTTGCCTGTCGATTGAGAGAGTAATGTTTGCAGGTCGAAGGTCATGGACTAGTTTACCAGAACGTTTGGTGAATCGATTCCGGAGGAGAGATCAGGATTCCGGTGTGATATGATGGCGTTTCATGACTTCACGCCATTCTTCCTCTTTCATTTCTTCCGATTCGTCGATCAACATGACGGGAATATCGTCCTTGATCGGG
>CAZFOX010000817.1:0-2643 GCA_964520565.1 uncultured bacterium
TCAGGTATTTGCAAATTCTATCAAGGCTCCAAACGTATTCTGAGAGATAAACTCGAAGAATCGCCTAGATAGAATCTAATAATCCGGCAAAAAGTGTCTTGAAGACGAAACTCACATTGTATATCTTGTACCAATATCTGGGATCGATCCACGAAGTCTTCTGGATCGAATTTACATTGATGACTTTATGCCGTTTTGTCACAACTGGATTGTTTTTTGCAATCGTTTGGGGAGAGGAACCGGTCTTTCGGGAATGGCGACATTCCAGGAAACAGCGATTCACGAATGGGGAACGCCCTTCTCAAGACAACGGGAACAATCGATCCTATAATAAAAGAATAGGACTGAAAACACCGATACGATTCTGGAGAAAAATCGAGTTTCGTTTCATCCCGCAGGCCACGAGACAGAATCATGAATCAACGAGTCTTGACTATTTTTGTTGCATTACTGATGGGCATCAATATTGTTTATAACTTATCCAATCAGGAAACCAAAGCATTTATCTCCAATAAAATCGCCCTGGCCGCGGAATATTACAAGAATAAGGCTGTTTATTATTACGGCCGTTTTACTGGACAGATTCCTTCCGATTACATTCTTCAACATTCCCGGGAATGGAGGCAATTCGCTCCCGTATGCGATGCGCTGGTTTTGGATTCCCACCAATCCGAATATCTCTTTCATATCTTCGTACAATCGAGAAATGAGGTATTTAATGCGATTATGGCGGAGGTTTCCGCTCAGAACGATTCAACCGACACGACTCGGGAGCCGGGATTTCGTCCCCAGCGAAGATTCAATTTCGACCGGTATTCGGAGGAATTCGCATCCGCTTTTGGGAAGAAAGTCAACGATGAATTGCCTCCCCAGGAGCTCGCCCTGGCCGTGGAGATTCTAGGTTCCCGCGAAATCGTTCCGATTCCCGAATTGCGGGGATTGCGTGCCGTCCGTCTTTCGGATACCCAACGGGAGAAGTTAAAACCCCTTGCCATGTCGCTGATGAAATCCGAGCTGGCCGCATTGCCCCAACCGGCTTCAGGGACCATGTGGGTACCGATGCCTCCCGAGCCGACCGTCCGTAGAGAAACGATGCCGACTGGAATCGATCCCCGGTTCGACCGCGACAAGCAGGCGTTTCTGGAGAATGTCAAAAAGATTTTATCCAAGAAGCAAGTGGAAAAATGGATAACCAACAGCCAGGAGGCCCAGAAAAACATTGAAAGCGATCGAGAACGGTTTCCTACACGGTCTCTGCGCTTTTCGTACGATCAAAGATCTGGCAGGGACAACAACTCTCCCACCAATCGTTCTCCCCGGCCAAGATTCGAATCGTCCAATTCAGGAAGAGGAAAATAAAAGCACCCCTCGAACCGTTCCGAAGGGGTGCTTTTTTCCTTCTTTCCGATCCAATCTCTCTTATTTCGGGACTACCATTTCTTCGCCGATTTTGCCTTCTTCTTGCAATTTTTCGCGCAGGTCATGCACTTTCTGCTGGAGGGCGTGTTGCGAGATGTTGTAGGCGCAGAATTTAGGGCCGCACATCGAGCAGAAGGCCGCCACCTTATAATCATTATCGGGCAGGGTTTCGTCATGATAAGCGCGGGCAGTTTCAGGATCGAGCGACAGTTCGAACTGACGCTCCCAGTCGAACGTGTATCGAGCTTTCGAGAGTTCGTCGTCGCGATCGCGCGCGCCGGGTCGTCCACGGGCTATATCGGCGGCGTGGGCAGCGATTTTATAGGCGATGCACCCCTGTTTGACATCCTCCAGGTTGGGGAGACCGAGATGTTCCTTGGGGGTGACGTAACAGAGCATGGCGCAACCTGCCTGACCGGCCATGGCCGCGCCGATAGCGGAGGTGATATGGTCGTAACCGGGGGCGATATCGGTCACCAGCGGCCCCAGCACGTAAAACGGCGCTTCGTGGCACAGTTCCATCTCTTTTTCGACGTTCATGACAATCTGATTCATGGGTACGTGGCCAGGGCCTTCGATCATCACCTGCACGTCATGTTCCCAGGCGCGGAGGGTCAGTTCACCTAAAGTCTTCAGTTCCGCGAACTGGGCTTCGTCGCTGGCATCGTGCAGGCATCCGGGTCGCAGCCCGTCGCCCAGGCTGAAGGCCACGTCGTATTTTTTGAAAATATCGCAAAGGTCGTCGAAGACGGTGAACCAGGGATTCTCGCGGTGGTGGTACATCATCCATTGAGCTATGATCGATCCGCCCCGGCTGACGATGCCGGTGATGCGATCCAGGGTCATGGGGATATAACGCAGGAGCAGGCCGGCGTGGATGGTCATATAGCTCACGCCTTGTTTGGCCTGTGATTCCACCGTTTCCAACAGGATGTCCTCCGTCAGGTCTTCGATGCGCCGCACCTTGGTCAGCGCTTCGTAGGTGGGAACCGTGCCGATGGGAACCGGGCTGTTGTCGATGATCGCCTGACGGATTTCGGGGATATTTCCGCCGGTACTGAGATCCATCACCGTATCGGCGCCGTATTTCACCGCCCATTTCATCTTTTCGACTTCGCCCCGGGCGTCGGAGGTGACCGCTGAGTTGCCCAGGTTGGCGTTGATCTTACAGGTCGCCGCGATGCCGATCGCCATCGGTTCGAGGCGATGATGATTGACGTTGGC
>CAZFOX010000818.1:0-2639 GCA_964520565.1 uncultured bacterium
CGGAAGCTTATACAACAAAATTATTTGTATTAAATGGAAGAGAATTGAATGATGTCCGTACGATATGGAATAGTGAAATTGGAACATCTTTTATTCACGTTTATTATGATGAAAAAATAATAATTGTAATGGAGTCGTTGTGGTATAATCATCGAAAAGAAATTTATCAGTATTCTATTATAGATATGCAACATCCTGAAAAAGAAATTATTTTATATCCTCCGATGAATTTTAGTGATAGTTATTTTTCTATTTTACCAAATAATGAAAGATATATTGGATACGGTCTTGTTTCAAGTGAAAATAATGATATCGAATTAACATGGATTAATCTAGATAATTTAAAAATAGTTAACAAATACCTGAATTATTTTGATAATATTATAGTATCTGGATTACCCGGTGCAATCACTGATGGCGGCGACTGGGCAATGCTGAGAATGATGAATTTTGGTGAAATATATAAAACTATTAATAGCGATATCTCTTTTAAGTTAAATTGGACAATCCCCAAGGATTTGCTGAAGTATGAAAAAGACACGATTGTTTTGTTCGTCAATAACAATTATATGAGGGTGATTTCACTTTGGAATGAAATGGATGTGAACAAGAAGGAAGAAAACCGGCCTTTAATCCACGACAAAGTGAACAACCGATGGTATTACGAATCGCTGCCGGGTACGTTCAGGGCTTTTGGAAAATGGATTGCGGGATATGTCTGTTATCCCAATAAGGAAAATAAAGTAATACCCGGTAAAGATATGCGCAAAAATGAGGATGAGGAAGACTCGGAATATGGATTATCGTTCGATTGGCGAGCTTTTTTTAAGGAAACATACGCTCCCGGAATCGTCTATTTATACGACGTTCAAACCCGGAGAAGAATCGAAATGGACACCGGGCAGGGCGATAGCGAGATTTTGTTGGTGGATGGCGACGATGTGTATTACCGAGTTTACGATGCTATCTATAAAGCAAAGATAACCGATGACGGTATCACCGGCAAAACTCTGCTGGTGCAGGAAGGCGAGATCGTCCCCCATATCCACTGGGCCTTCATCGGGCCATGAAAACCCATAGACGAAAATCATAGAGGATATAACTACCATGAACAGAAGAGTGTTTTTCCCTTTCTTCCTAGCCCTGATCGCGGCAATAGTAACGACCAGTGTTTACGGACAGTCCTCCAGGCCGGTAGCCGATCAAATCCAGGCGCGCAACCGGATCGCGGAAAAGGCGTTGATGGGTGTTATGAAACCGATGAAATCGGAAGACATTCGGGATACCGTCGCCCGTACCGTCGTTTCGGGCGCTACCGGCGCGAATGCTTCGATCCCCCATATCTCATCAATGATGGACGCAACACTCCTCTCCGGCATCTCCGCGGAACTCAACGGTTACCTGGATCGATACGGAGTATCCCTCAAGGAAGACAAACTCGATCCCATCCTGGCGCACATGGAAAAATACGCGGCTTTCAAAGCCGCCGTGTATACCATCAGCGACCCCACGCCGATATGGGCGAAAATCATCGCCGGTCAGCTGGCGCGAGGCATCCGCTGGGCCAACCGCGACGACAACCCCTATCCAAACGAGCGTCAGCGGATACAAGCCAAAATGCAGATCAATACGGTATTTTCATTCATTGAGGATAAACTCAAGGAAAACGCCCGGAAATATTGGATGGAGGATCGGGTCGAGAAAGAGATCGCCATCATGGTGGACGGATTCGAATGGCGTACGGATTCCCCTTTTGAGATTCATGGGAAAAAACTCTTCAGCAAGGAACGGTTGGACGGCATCATCGCCGAATCGCTTAGGATCTGCGACGAACATATTAACGGCAAAGAGAGTCCCATACGGCCTTCTTTCCAGGCGGCGCCGATCGATATACAACTGAGGTTGCAGGAAATGCGCATCTGGAATGCCGTTCACGCCGCCGCCCGTCCCCTGATTATGGCGTATGCGGAAGGAGTAGATCGCGTTCCCTCCGCCGCCGAACAGGAAGAGACGAAACAATTGATCCAGCAGCTGAGAAAATAGGTAGTCTTTATCTGGGCGGTACCCCTCCCGCCCATCAATATCATCCCGCCCCCCCGCGGAGTCTTTCAATCGGCGTGCCTCTGCCCGGCGCGGGTACTCTTGAGTACTTCCGCTTTTTATGATCGGATGGTGGAAATCATTCCAATGGAGGATTTCCATGTTCCGAGGGCATTTCGCGCCGCTTCTCATTCGTTCTTTCTTCGCAGTTCTATCGATCTGTGTATCGCCGGGCGTCTTCGCCTTCGATTCCTTCGAACGCGCCAGCCTGCATCCCATCGCTGCCGACCGTGCCTGCCCGGACTTCTTCGAAGGAGCGCTGCTCGGCAACGGCGGATTGGGCGCGGTGGTCACCACCCGTCCCGACGCTATCGTCATCTACTTCGGACACAACAACGTCTGGGATATCCGCATCGCCGAGGCCAGCCAGGATAAAATCGGAACCTTCCAGGAAATATTCGATAAAGTCAATTCTATTCCCAAAACCCTGCGTTCGCTGGACGACGATCCCTGGTACCGGGAATATAGCGCGATGACTCAGGAGAATTACCGCAAGCCTTATCCGCGACCTTTCCCCTGTGGCTCGGTGCTGTTGGGAT
>CAZFOX010000819.1:0-2635 GCA_964520565.1 uncultured bacterium
CCAGGCGCCGGACGGGCGGTTCTCCGATTTCTCTCCCAATCCCGTTCAGTCCGCCGGGCAGTTTCTGGGCGCTCCGGCCTGGGCCGATGCGGGCGTTATCGTCCCCTGGCGGGTTTATGAGAACTACGGCGATCTTCGCATTCTGGAACGGCATTTCGGCGCGGCGCGAAAATGGGTCGATTACGTCCATAGCCAAAGCGAGGATTTCATCTGGGTGAAAGGCCGGGGAAACGATTACGGAGACTGGTTGAACGGCGACACGCTGATTCAAGAAAACTGGCCGAAAAAAGGAGGGGATACGCCTCGCGAGATTGTTGCCACCGCCTTCTTCGCTCATTCCACCGAGTTACTGTGCAAAATGGCCAAGGTTCTTGGAAAAAGCCAAGAGGAAGCGGCCTACGGTGCGCTCGCCCGTCAAATCAAGGAATCGTTTGTCCGTCATTACGTCCAACCGGACGGTCGCATAGAGAGCGACACCCAGGCTATTTACGCGCTGGCGCTCCATTTCGATCTTCTGCCCGATAACCTCCGGGAACCGGCCCTTCAGCACATGCTAGAGGGCATTCAACGGTATCACGGCCATCTCTCCACCGGCATTCAGGCTACCAACCGGCTGATGCTCGAACTGGTTCGATATGGCAAAACGGATGAGGCATACCGACTACTGAACCTGCGCGAGATTCCTTCCTGGGGATACCCAATCGACCAGGGGGCAACCACCATCTGGGAACGGTGGGACGGGTTTGTGGATGGCCGGGGTTTTCAAAATCCGGGCATGAATTCCTTCAATCATTATGCTCTTGGCGCCGTTGGCGAGTGGATGTACCGGAATATCCTAGGCATTCAACCCGACCCGGACCGCCCCGGTTTTCAGCATTTTACCCTTCATCCCCGTCCAGGCGGTGGATTGACCTGGGCGAAAGGGAGCCTGGAAACCCTTTATGGGACAATTCGTATCTCCTGGAAAATCAAAGGTAATTGCTTTAATTTGGAAGCGCGTGTTCCACCTAATACCACGGCTACTCTTCATATTCCCACCGCAGGCATTCAGGCGAAAAACGTTCGTTTAGTGACTCCTTCTTCCCAATCCCTATCCCTCGAATGCCGAGAGGAAGGTTTTACAATGGAATTATCCCCGGGTACTTATAACCTGGAAACGGAATGGCCTTCTGACTTACTCGAATCAGGAAGATAAACCGGAATACTTGGGAAAGGATACATGGATGGCTTTATGGAAACGCATCAAGGAAAACCGGCTTGAAAAAGCGGCGAAAGTGCGGGAAGGACGCACAGTCTCCGTCCTTCCCCAATCGGTTCTGATTTGGATCGATGCCGCCTGCAACGATCTCCCGGCGCGTATCGTACGAGGACTGGCACTCGCCGAAGCGTTTGTCAACGCGGGGATCGAGCGGGTGACGGTGTCGTGCCTGGAATGCCGAAACGTTCCGGCCGAGACAGAAAAACGATCGATCGCCTGGATTCATTCACGGCCGAACGGCAATCCTATTACGTTCAATGAAATCGTCAAACAGGCAGGCGCCGATCTGGTCATCGCAGACAGTGTAATTCCCCCCCGATTGCAACTCGACATCCACATTCCCCTCTTCGCCCTGCTGGCGGATTTATTTTTTCTCACACTATTCGAATCCGACCGGGTCAATGCCGTCCTTTTGCCGGGATTGATCGAACCGCCGGATTTTGAAACTCTCTCTTTGCTTCCCAGCCGTGTAGGCGATACGATTCACGGCCTTCAATACGTTCCCCTGCCCGGCGAATATTTTACACCTCCCCCTCTGGCAACGCCGCCGGAACACGCGTTGATCGCCGTGTCGGGAATGGTGGACTCTGACCTTATAAAACGCCTGATTGAAATCGTTCACAGTGCAGGAATAAACGCCGTCTCGATTCTGGCAGATATTCCTTCTCTCTCGGCAGACTCGTTACGTATGGAACTGTCCGATGCTTGTGAATTCTTGATCGATCCGCCCCTTCCAGCGCGCTTGGCCGCATTGCGGAATACCCGGTTGATCCTCGCTTTTCCCTCTCTGAGCGTCTACGAACTCCTCTCGCAGCACCGGCCCCTTGTTTTACTGCCGCGTTCCGAACGGGAAACCCGGACAAGCCGCCTGATTCTGGAAAGGGGAGCCGCGCGCGTAATTCCTGCCGGGGAAACGTCCGATGCTCTAAAAACACAAGTGGAAGAACTTCTGCACAACGAACCGGAGCGTAACCAACTCATGACCAGGGCAAGTGAATTAATCCCCTCGGGGGGAGCCAGAAATCTCGTGGAGGTTCTTTTGACGCGCTACGCACAGGGAGCAAGACGTCATACCAACGCCTGAATCAATCTTCTCCCGTCTCTCCCGGGATTTCAAAAATCCATATTCGGCCGAGCATCTTTTGTTCGGCGTCCAGAATGGGAACCGTCCGGCATTGAATTGTGCGGGGTGGATCGCTCTTTGTATCGAGCGAAAAGGTATGCGATTGCAAAGGTTGATTGTCCCAGGCGGCGGAAACGATATGCCAGTTCTCTTCGGAACCGGCCCAATAACGACGGAGAAAAGAGTACCAGTCGGTTTTTTGAATATCCTCTACGGATTCCGTTTTCAGGCCGAATAAGTTATTGAACCGCCAA
>CAZFOX010000820.1:0-2625 GCA_964520565.1 uncultured bacterium
AACGATCCGACTTTTAGATTGCTTCACTTCGTTCGCAATGACATGAACGTATCGCAATGTCATTGCGAGCAAAGCGAAGCAATCTAATGATGATCCGATTCGCCAATTGATCCACAGTATGCTTTTTTTATCCGACAATATTAAACGGTCAGACTACTAGAGAGATTCTAAAATATCGTGGGATAAGATAAAATTTTTAATATAAGCAAATATCAGCGCCGGAATCAGAAAATCCCTGCTGGCAGTGATGAAGAACCGTTCCCCATGCGAGCCAAACCCCTCCATATCCTGTGCGCCACCGGGCTGCTATCGATCTTCTTTATTAGCCAATGCGCGCTTCGGCTGGAATACGGCCAGTGCATGTTCCGGTACGTTCTGCCCCGGTGCGATTACGCGAGTTATATCCGCGCCTCGCTGGAGATTTCCCGGGGACAAACTCCTTATTACGAACATACGGATTATATTTATACGCCGTTATTGGCGATCTTAATGACTCCGCTGAGTTGGTTCGGCGAAGTTACGGGTTTTGCGATATGGACAGTTGTGAGCGTCATCGCGTTCGGGTATGGAGCGTACCGGTCGGGCTCGTCGTAGCCGCCGTTTTTATGGCGGGCTGGTTGCCGTTATACGACGCCATCGTCCACGGACAGATCACTCCGATCCTGACCGGCCTGCTCGCATTCGGCATTGGACGCAAGCCTTATATCCGGGGTTTGGTAGTGGGATTGACCGCCGCCTTAAAACCTCCATTTGTCATATTAATTCCCTGTATTTCCCTCTCTTTTGGTTGGAAGGCCTTTTTCGGATGCCTGACGACTGTCCCGCTGGCTCTGTTGCCACCCCGGTTGTTCATCGATTATCTTCACTTGTTGCCGGATCTAACCCAACGCGCATACGGAGATATCGGCCTGATCCGCCTGCTCGGCGCGGACGCCTGCATTCCCCTTGCTATCCTGATTAGCATTTGGATCGCCATTCGCTGGCGGGAAACGGAAGTGTCTTACATGGCATGCATCGCCGTGACCGTTTTGGGAACGGCGCTGTGGTTTCACGCCTATACGCCGCTGATCCTTCCAGCAGTATTCTTCACGACCCAAGCCATTCGGCGTTGGAAGATTCCGCCTTCCACCGCCGAACCCCCCATTGAATCGGAAACCGTCCACTCGGTCCCCAATATTTCGTCGACAACCGATTCCTGAAACGAATTTCCCCCTATTCTTTCAGCCTCATTTTTGATAACACTGGTAGTAGAGCGACCGGGATGGTATGACGGGTTCGTGCGATTCCCATTTCCCTTACCCTAACCCTTTCCCCATGGGAGAGGAACCAATGGAGCGCGGGCGTCCCCGCCCGCAAGCCGAGGGAGACAATCACATCTCTCACCCCGGCTCATCCCAGTAGGAGATAGGGAAAACCTCTCACCCTGGTTTAGAGAAATACCCGGCATTTCCAGGCAATCAGACTGGTAAAGCGGCCGGTAAAAAGTGTCGAACAAAAAAAGAACGATTGGATTTTCAGATGGCTTCACTTCGTTCGCAATGACACGAACGTGTCGCAATATCATTGCGAACCCGCGCCCGGTTCTGGCCGCCCAACATTCGGCCATGAAAGACGGCGAACGGCTTGATACCCGATTTCGGCAGGAACGCCTGAGAGGAGAAACAACATGAAACGGTATGGTATGACAGTCGATGTAAAACCGGAAAAACGAGAGGAATACAAGCGCTTGCATGCGGCGGTCTGGCCCCAGGTTCTATCCATGATCCGGGAATGCCATATTCAGAACTACTCGATCTATCTGACCGGCAATACTCTTTTCAGTTACTTCGAATATACCGGAGATGATTTCGAGGCCGACATGAAAAAAATGGCCGCCGATCCCACAACCCAACAATGGTGGGCGGTCTGCACGCCCTGTTTTGAGAAAACCGATCCCCGGCAGGACAAAGCCTGGTGGAAGGACATGGAAGAGATATTTCATCTGGAGTGAATGAACTCTTGCACCAGCGAACGCACAAAGAAACGGCCTGGAAAAAACCAGGCCGTTCCATTTTCACTACGGTATATTCACAGCAGATTATTGATAGAGTTGCCAATCTTCCGTGCTGGAAGGTTCGCCCGCTGTCAATTCGATGTTACTGAACGTTCCCGTTGCGATTTTACCGAGATCGTGAGCGCAAACGCCCAATCCCAGGAAAACCGGATCATGTAATACAACAGTATTCGTGTCGATGACTACCCATGTGTTGCTGGCCGCATCCAGATAGGATGTGGTAAACGTATCACCCACGCGGGTGAGCCGCTGACGGGAAGGATTGGGAATCACCTTGCGCAATGCGCTGGCCGTGCTGGCGTCCGAAGCCTGTCCGCCGCTGCGCCACTGGCTGCTGAACTGACCATCGCGGCGAATGCGTGTAGTAAAGTAGTTGCCCCATCCATACAGGCTATCCAGAGCCATCAGCATCGATTTAATCCAGTCCTGGCCTTCATTGCCCGCAATACCCACATCGGCTGTCAATTCGAAATCGCCGCTCCATTCTGTATACGCGAATTGGAAATTGCTTCCCGTGTTGTTCCAGACGTCCGCGCCGCTGCCGTTGATCGTGTAGGTTCCACTAGCCGCAT
>CAZFOX010000821.1:0-2622 GCA_964520565.1 uncultured bacterium
GAGTTTCATTTGCCAGAGGTCTTACCCTCTGCCCACACTAAATAGCGAAGAGGCACCCCTTCTTTCATACCATGCAGGTGGGTGCGGAAGAGGAGGCCAAGAAACTGGGCATCCAGTTACTTGTACAAGGAACCAACAAGGAGACCGATGTTACTCAGCAGGTTAACATCGTGCAGAATTTCGTCACGCAGAAAGTGGACGCCATCGTGATTGCTCCCGCCAGTTCCTCCGGTTTGGTTCCGATTCTTTTTCAGGCGCAGCAACGGGGAGTCTACGTAGTGAATATCGATAATCCTCTGGACGAAGCGACGGTCAAGCAGATCGGTTTAAAATGCCCCTTTGTCGGTTCGGATAACGCGCTGGGGGCTTCGTTGGCCGCCCACGATCTGGTAGCGGCGATGGGGGGCGTGGGCGAAGTGGCCATCCTCGAAGGCATCCCCGGTGTGATTAACGCCGAACTGCGTAAGCAGGGGGCGCGGCGCATTCTCGATGCAGAACCGAAAATTAAAGTTGTTGCTTCGCAGACCGCCGAATGGGAGACGGAAACCGCTTATAGAATATTTACTAACATGCTGACCGCGCATCCCAACATCAAAGGGCTTTTCGCCGCCAACGACAATATGGCGCTGGGCGCTTTACGTGCTATTGAAGCAGCGGGCAAGGGCGGGCAGGTTGCCATAACCTCTTACGATAACCTGACAGCTGCCCAGGAAGCGATCCGGGAGGGAAAGATCGTATCCACCATCGAGCAGCATCCCGAACTGATGGGTGCGTATGGCGTTCGTGCCGCCAAAGATCATCTCGACGGTAAGGAGGTTCCGGCCAAGATCGATACGCCACTCGACGTGATCGATTACCGGTATCTGGCTTTGCAGAAGAAATAGAATTTTTGTCTACCTCAGATCGGTAAATAGATCAAAGGTATTCGTACAAACTTCAAGGGTGGAGATAACGCCAGTCTGGGCACCCCTTTCCTATCCAGGCAAAAAAAACAAAACAGGATATTCTTATGAATACGATCTACGTTATCGGCAGTTCCAATACGGACATGGTCGTAAAATGCAGTCATCTTCCCAAACCGGGCGAGACGGTGCTTGGGGGGCAGTTTATCCAGGTACATGGCGGCAAGGGGGCCAATCAGGCCGTCGCCGCCGCGCGGCTGGGAGGTAAGGTCGTTTTTCTGTGCCGTGTTGGAGACGATTCGTTCGGTCAGCAATCGCTCGACGCCTATCAAAAAGAAGGCATCGATATCAGCCATATCATTATCGATTCCAGTGGCGCTTCCGGCGTGGCGTTGATCCTGGTCAATGAAGAGGGTGAAAACTCCATCGCCGTCGCATCGGGCGTGAATGCGAATGTTGGGCCGGGCGATGTTGAAATACTCAACGAACTGCTGAAACCCGGCGATATCGTTTTGATGCAGTTGGAGATTCCGATCAAGACCGTGCTCCGGGCGGCGGAGATCGGTTATAAAAAGGACGTTACGGTTATTCTCGATCCCGCTCCGGCGCCTCGAGGAGGATTGCCGGAAACGCTTTATCCGTTACTTCATTACATTCTTCCCAATGAATGCGAAGCCGCTGCGTTACTGGGGAAGGAAAGCGCATGTTCGGCAATGGCAGAGGCATTACAGAAAAAGGGCGTTCGGCATGCAATAGTCACAGCGGGCGGCGAGGGGGCGGTTCTCGCCTCCGAGTTAGGGCTATTCGAATTTCCCGCTCATCGCGTTACCGCTGTCGATACCACTGCCGCAGGCGACGCCTTCGCAGGCGCATTAGCCGTCGCTCTGGCGGAGGGATACAAGACCCGCGAAGCCATCGCGTTCGCTCAGGCCGCCGCATCCATTTCGGTCACTCGGATGGGCGCGCAACCTTCGCTGTCTACTCGCGAGGAAGTAGACGAAATCGTCGTTCACGAAGAGTTTATGGAATAGCATTAATGAAAAAGTGGAGAAAGATATTCTGTGTCGATATAATCAAAGGTGACGATATTAATATCCATCACTTTTTATAAGTCATACTGAGGATAGGCGCCAACATGGCTCGTTCGTCTTGAGCGCTGTTCAATACCGCACAACGAAACGACATTTGACTTTTTGCTGTTTCCTTTTCTACCGTAAAGGTTGATTGTTCCACCAACCGGGCGAGCCGCCGCCCTAAAACATCCAACATTTCTATATTATTGGCAGGCACGATCAGCAAAAAGGTTTGATGGTCCCACCGGCCGACCACGCAGGATGCGGGTACATTGTTTTTCATCGTATTCCCGGCCGTGTTAAGAATACGATCCATGACGGATGTAGAGAAGAAATCGGATAATACCGTATAATTATCGATTCTCTCCATAATAACGCCGTAACCTGTCTTACAGCGGATAATATCTTCTAAAACGGCCTTTAATTTCATCAGTAGGTAGTTCTGATTGGGCAGATTGGTCTGGCAATCCAAATACGCCAGCCGGGCCAACGTTTTCATTTTGTCGTTTTCGTCTTCCCGTTGGGGATTCTCGCAGAAAATCTCTAACGCCCCCAAACAGGCTCCACTTTCGTCCTTCACCGGTAATGTTTGAACGGTGATAGGAACGCGATGTCCATCTTTGTGATGAAGAAATACATTCGCCTTT
>CAZFOX010000822.1:0-2617 GCA_964520565.1 uncultured bacterium
GTGCAGATCAATCATTCCTCGTTCGCCACCGAACAGCCCAGCGTCGAACTGGGCGAAGAGGTACAACACGCCATCATTCAGGGCAATAATGGGATCAACGGCGTGCGGGTGATCGATCGCACCAAACGGGCGATTATCCAAAACAACGAAGAACCTGCGACGCCAAACGCGGAAAAAACCGAGAAATAACCACAAGGAAAACACCATGCAACGAATCGGAAAAAGATGGATTCCCATCTTGACTCTAGGGCTGCTTGTTTACGGCGGTTTCTGCGCAAGTGCCGAAGTGGAAGACAACTTTGTTTCGCTCTTTAACGGGGAAAATTTAAGTGGATGGTTTCCAGTGGGAACACCGGAGGCTTTTGTGGTCAAGAACGATTGCATCTATACCACCGGCGCAAGTCCCTATCCCTCCTGGCTGCGCAGCGAGAAGGAGTACGAGAATTTCGTTTTCCGATTTGAATATCAGACCGAGGGATGGTATGAAGGCGGGGTCGTCTTCCATGCGCCGCTCGATGGCCCGGCGTCGAAAATCGGATTGAAACTCCACCTGCGGCACGAACAACAAGAATACGGAGCACGCTCTCCGGGCGCTATTTACGATGCGGTTGAGCCTCTTTCAATTGCCAATCATCCATCGGGCGAATGGAATACCTGTGAGATTGAATGCAACTGGCCACGCCTGCGGATCACTCTGAACGGCGAAGTCATTCACGATCTCGACATGGAAAAAAACGAGGCGCTGCGGTACCGGCTGCGCCGGGGATATATCGGCATTCAAAACCTCGGCAACCGCGCTTATTTCCGGAATCTGCAAATCCGGCCGCTGCCCGATAAGGAAAAATGGATTCACCTGTTCGATGCGGGGATGGAAGGTTTTAACCTCTTTGAAGATACCGAGTGGCGGATCGACGGTGACATTCTGACCGGCAAAGGGAAGAACGGATTCGTCGTTACCCGGCAGGAATTCGAAGGACCCTACGAACTCCAGGTCTGGGGCAAAACTATTGTGAACGGCAACGGGGGCGTTCATATCAACTGGGCGGACGAGCAGAAACACATCGAGATTCAATGCTTCAATTCGCCGGATTGCACCAATCCTACTGGCAGCATTTACGGAATTTCACCCGCGGAACGAGTTGTCAGCCGGGACGAGGAATGGTTCCTGTTGCAGATATTCAACGACGGGCCGTATGCGATGGTGTGGGTCAACGGTGAGAAGGTTTGCGAAACCAATCAGATCAAGCCGCCATTCAAGGGAGGCATCGGCTTTCAACAACACACGCACGGAACCGTCATTCAATACCGGGGGGCGCGGGTTAAGATGGGGAGAATCCGGTAGGATTTTCTTCTTCATTCCGGGTGCGAAGGGATTGGATTGCTTCACTTCGCTCGCAATCAAAGAAGCAAAACGTAATTGGTAAGCAGCCCTCACCCTAACCTTCTCGCAAAGGGCGAGGGAATGCCTGGGAGCGCGGGCGTTCCCGCCCGCAGGCACGATAGTTCATCAACGCCTCTCACTCCGATTCTTTCGCGGGGGGCGAGGGAGAATGCGGCTTATTATTCTTCCCTCCCCTTCTCTTCCAAACCGTTGCGTTCGATCACGGTGCGATACCAGCGGGCTGAGGATTTGGGAATCCGCCGGCCGCTGGAGTAATCGATGTAATGCAGGCCGAAGCGCTTGGAGTAGCCGAAACACCATTCGAAATTATCCATAAACGACCAGACGAAATACCCTTTGAGACGAACGCCATTCTCGATAGCGCGATGGCATTCTTGCAAGTAGGATTGCAGAAAACCAATCCGCGCCGGATCGTCGACCGCGCCGTTTTGGATTTCATCCTTCGCGGCGCAACCGTTTTCGGTCAAGTAGATATCGGGATGGCCGTACCGCGCGTCGATCCACTCGAGGAGTTTACGGCATCCCCACGGAGCGATCGCCCAGCCCATTTCGGTCTTCTCCCAGGAATCGCTGGAAGACAGCACCACGTTCTGATCGCCAAGAAGTCCCGCGTTGGCCTCGGCGTCCATGGTCAGGCCGTCCGTGTTTTCGGCATGCGCGGCATACATGGTGGTGTAATGGTTGAGGCCGAAGTAGTCGGCGGATCCACGAATCGCCTCCCGGTCGCGCTCGCTGAAGCAGGGCAATCGTTCGCCAACGCGCGCACGCATGACTTTGGGATACTCGCCGAAGTAGAGGGGATCGGCGAACCAGCCCAGGAAAAATTCCAGGGCGCGCTGCGCCGCATCGCGGTCGGCGGCGCTGCCGGTCAGCGGTTCGCGCCAGTCGCTCTTGTTGCTGATTCCGATGACGCCTTTTTGATGGGGTTGGAAGTTCCTGCGGTATTCTTCGACGGCGTAGGCGTGGGCGCGCAGCATGTTGTGCCCGGCCTGATACGGCTCTGCATCGGATACGCGGCCGGGTGCGAAGAATCCCTGGCCGTGGCCGAGGATGGCATAGACCCAAGGTTCGTTGAGGGTGATCCAATGCTTGACCCGGTCGCCGAAATGCTCGAAACAAATCGCAGCGTAATCGCGGAAATAATCCGCCAGCCACGAGTTCAGCCACCCATCGCATTCCAGTTGCTGCGTCAGGGGAAGATCCCAATGGAAGAGC
>CAZFOX010000823.1:0-2615 GCA_964520565.1 uncultured bacterium
TGATCGCCGCCGTCAGCGTCGTCTTCCCGTGATCCACGTGTCCGATGGTTCCCACGTTCACGTGGGGCTTCTTCCGTTCAAATTTCCCTTTGGCCATAGTGGATCCCTTCTTTCTTTCAGAATAGATTTTGTTTTTTAAATTTCCTGCTTTAGGATCAAATTCTAGCCATAAATAGTTGAAATTCAGGTTTTAGTAAATTCTTTACAAGGCTCAAAAGGCGTTCTGAGAGATAAACTCGCAGAATCGCCTTGAAAGAATCTAAAAAGCCCACGACCAGGATTGAACTGGTGACCTCATCCTTACCAAGGATGCGCTCTACCTACTGAGCTACGTGGGCGTTGGTTTCGCAACCGCTTTTTATGGAGCCAGGCTAGATGGCGATAATAAGAATCCTCGAACACCCTGTCAAGGAATCGTGCCGGGGAACGGGCATTTTTCCCGATTCACCGGTTGAAGACCGACAAGCAATTCTCGGCACCGGGTTATTATAGCGAGGCGCGGGAACCGTTGAACGTCTATACGTGCGTGTCACAATGCTTTATCGTATCACGGCTTTATCTTATCACGTCGCCGGAAAAGCGGAATCCTTTCCGAACGGTTTGAGAAAAATGGCCTTACACGCATCCCTACGCGTTTGTCTGGTTTCTCCTCACGTGTATCCCATCTTCAATCCGATGGCGCGGGGCGTCTATGGAGACGCCGAGTTGTTTCTTCATGAAATGGCACGGATTTTCGGCGATGAAGACGATATCGAAATGAATGTGCTGACGGGCGATTTCGATCAGAACGAGGTGGAATATTATTCCGGAATTTTGGTCTTTCGAGGGAATTTTAACACCGGCCGGACAGTCTGGCAGCGTCTGGTTCGAAAAAAATCCCCCCTCGAAGCCCTGTTGAACAAGATCGACGCCCATATGTATTTCATGTCCGGAGCCAACGGCCTTACACGGAAGATCGCCGAATACTGTCACGCCCGCCGACGCTGTTTCCTTTTTCGCATCTCCAATCAGCAGGATTGCGACGGAACCTTCGTGCACGGCGATCCAGCTGGCGAGGATTATCGATGGGCTCTGCATCGCGCCGATATGATTCTTTGCCAGACGGAAGAACAGAAAAAGATGCTGCTGCGGACGGAAAACCTGAACGCCGAACGGGTGCCCAACCTGTTCCGTCCAGAACCCGTCACCAGCGAACCGCGGACGGACGTGCTGTGGCTGGGAGAAGCGGTGGAATGGAAACAACCGGAACTCTTCTTCCGGCTGGCGCTGACGATCCCCCACCAGAATTTCACCATCCTGACCCGTCCCCACGATTCGGCGTATTTCGAGCGGCTGGTCACCAAAACGCGCGACGTTCCCAACCTCGGTTTCGAAAATTCGGTTCCGTATCACGAATGGCCGGTCTATTTGAGGCGGGCAAAACTATTGATCAACACGTCCCGGTTCGAGGGGTATCCTTTTTCGTTCACACAGGCTTTTTCCTACGGAATCCCTGTCGCCAGCCTGAATGTGGATCCCGACGGAATTCTAGAAAAGAAACAGATCGGAATCTGCGCGCATGGCTCGGAAGTACGCCTCGCGCAAGCTGTGGCCGATCTGATCGCCTATCCCCGGCAATGGAAACGCCTGAGCGATAACGCCCTGCTTTACGCGCGAACCGAACAGAGTCTTCCCCGTACTGTCGAAGCGTACCGCCGCATCTTTTTGCAATGCGTGGGAACCCGAAAACGGTCGAACGGCAAATGACCGCAAAAATTACCCGATTCGGTTTTTCAGGGTCCGAAACGGATGATATCGCCGGCGCTGTTGGTTCCATTGGACGCATCGTAAAGGAAGAATACATCCTGCGGTTGGCCTCTCGCTCCCGAATCGGCGTTGAGATCGACATCCGGCCCGGCGGAAACCAGCGCCCATTGATAGATCGAAACACCTTTGCCGTGCAGAAATTCATGGGGAGACCCATCGCATTTTTTAATCATGTAATTGACGAGCGCTTCCGGCCAACCGTTGGACTCGTAAATGTAATTAATCGGATCGCCGTCGGGAGTGACATACCCCTTGGGCGCGAAAGGATCGGGCCAACGCCCCTGAGTGAGATACGATACCGGCGTGGTCAGGGGCTTAAACCGCCAGGGCCAGGAGATATTGTTGTACCGGCTGATGTAACGGCCGTTATCCATTTTATACATTTCGAGACCCGTGGCGATTGCCTTAAAATCGGCCTCCACACGGGCTACCTTGGCCCGTACCTGCGCATTGAGAAAATTAGGTACGGCGATGGCTGCCAGAATCCCGATGATGGCAACCACGATCAGCAACTCGATTAAGGTAAACGCCCGATTCCTTCGACTCCCGCCCATGATCAACCTCCGATCCGCTCGCAAGACATTGAATACGCATCCACATTATATAGAAAATAAACAGAAAAAGTATAAGAATAACGTTAATCCTGCCCAGGAACTCCATCTTATCAGAGTAAAAAAAGAGCGCTAGGAGTCTGACCGTTTCATATTGCCGGATAAAAAAGCATACTATGACGAAACGGCAAAAAGTCATCGACGTAAATTATATCTACAAGACCTTGTGGCTAGATCAAAGTAACCGGTACAAGATAT
>CAZFOX010000824.1:0-775 GCA_964520565.1 uncultured bacterium
CTCGAACGCCGTCCCATCACCGCCCAGCGATGCAAGACGCTGTGCGCCTGCGTTCGCCAATTGTTCCGCCAGCAAAGACCCATGGCCGGGACCTTCCGTCCAAATCAATTCGTAGGCGATCCGATTCTCCGAAAAAAAATCGGTTATATCGGATATATGTTTTTTTAACCTCCCACCCCCCGCCTTCGGGTTCGCGATGCAGTACAAGGCCGATTCCAGCATGGGATTATTCTTCGACATGGAATATTCGCCGATACGCCTCCAATATCCAGAGATTCGGGTTTACCGGAGCGGTAATCTCACCATAATACGGTACAGAGACCGGTACTTCAAATAGCTTTGTTTCCATACGTTCTTTCCTCAAAATTCCTTGCCGGGAATATTTTGAGAAACGAACGAATAAGCATGATTCCGGTAATCGGGCCGATCAATCCCGTCGCCGAGTGCGAGACCGAAAGAGATCCATGAACGTAACCATTCTATCGCTGTGGGCACAGAAACTCTTTCGTCCCGATGAACCGCAACCGTTTGGAGGAGCGGAATTACAACTGGTCTTTCTTGCACGCGCCCTGGCGGATATTCCGGGCGTTACCGTCCGCTTTATTACACGCGGCCAGGGGCCGCCGGAATCCTTTTTCAGCGATCGCATACACGTTCATAAACTCGCTTACCGCCGCTGCCGGTACACCCGCAGCCTTCTCGGTCTATGGGACTGCTACCGCGCCTGCATGATGCTTCCCACCGATGTGTTCATACAGCGAGGCGGCGGTTTTGA
>CAZFOX010000824.1:785-2610 GCA_964520565.1 uncultured bacterium
TGAAACGGCTATCGCAGGTCTCGCCGCGCAGATATCCCATAAACCGTTTCTCTTTATGACCTCCAGCACCTGGGACGTGGACGGCACCCATGAAACCCGACGCGGTTTTCTTTACGGAAAAGCTTACATGTCCGGCCTTCGTCGATCGGCGGCCATAGTGACCCAGACCCAATACCAACACGACCTCTTATTACGCCGCTATGGTAGAGAAAGCAGCATACTGCGATCCGCTCATCCAATGCCCGGTTCCATTCCCTTGGAAAAGGAAGGCATCATTTGGGTGGGGCGTTGCGAACCCTGTAAAAATCCCGAGCGTTTCATCGAGTTGGCGGAAAATCTTCCCGGCGTTCCCTGCACGATGGTCTGTCCCGCCGCCAATCTCCCCGATCTCTTCAATCGCATCGCTTCACGCGCGGCTTCCGTTCCCAATCTCCGTTTCCTCCCCGGCGTCTCTTTCGACGAGACCGAAGCGCTATTCGCCCGCCACCGGTTGATGGTCAACACGTCCATTCAGGAGGGATATCCCAACACGTTTGTTCAGGCATTTAAATGGGGCCTTCCCGTGGTATCTTCCCTGTTTGATCCCGATGGCCTGCTCGAATCGAATCAACTCGGTTTTCTGACCGGCGATTGCCTCGATGCGATGACGGCCCGGATTCTCTCCTTGCTCGACGATCCTGTCCTTTGGGAGGAGTATAGCCGCCGGGTTCGAACGTTCGCTCTCGAAAACCACGATGTAGAGACTGTGGCTCGTCAATTGTATGAATTGTTGCAAGCGCTGGGAAATCGAAATCCCTCTTCGATTCATCCCTCGGAAAACGACGGTATTCATTGATGCAGCCCGATCGCTCCACAAATACAGATTCACCGGATTCCATGATGGAAGAAGCCCATCGGGCGGCCGCACGGGGCGATCTCGAAACCGTCCTTTCCCTTCTTTGGAAAATCCAGGCAATGAAACCGCTTCATCCGGAAAGCAATGCGCATCTGGGGTGGCTTCTCTCTCAACAAGGCGCCTATGGAACCGCTTTTCTTGGCTACCTGCGCTTGCTTGTGGTTCGTCCCTGGATTCCACAAGTTTACCTGCGGACGGCGCAATGTCTTTGGTTTCTCTTCCGCCGTGGCATTGCCGATTTCACAAAACGTTTCTCCATCCTTCAACCCATCCAAACGGGCATTCAATTCATCCTGTATACCTTGAGCCTATCCCTCACCCGTATCCTGGAATTCTATAGTGACCGCCTCCCTATTCTGTCTTCCTGGATGAAACATCACCGGCGCACCATCAAAATAGCCCCGATAAACGCCTATGAATACTATAAACCTTGGGAAATTCAGTTTGCGGTACAGTCTCTCAGCGGCTCACCGCCGCTTAAAATTCTGGATATGGGTAGCGGACGCTCCGGATTTCCCTCCTTCCTGGCCGCATGCGGGCAGGATGTGTTTGCCCTGGATTTGGACATGGATGGATTGACCGTTCAGAATAGTCTGTCCCGGGCACAATATGGAGACCGTTTATTTCCCATCAGGGGAGATTTCCTGTGCCTTCCCTTCCGGCAAAAACAATTCGATGCCATCTCTCTGATCTCAGCCATCGAACATATCCCGGACGATGGGGATATCCAAACTCTCCAAACTCTGGCCGCTTTTCTTCGCGATGGGGGAGACTTGATTGTGACCGTTCCTGCCGCATCTATCTACTCGGAGCAATGGACATCGTTCCAGATCGGTCACGTCTACGAAGAGTTCCGGCCGCAAGGAAACGCTCGTGGATTCCTTCGCGTATACGATCCGCCCGCTCTGCAAAACCGCCTGATATCCCCCA
>CAZFOX010000825.1:0-2606 GCA_964520565.1 uncultured bacterium
ATGGCTGATTCTTCAAAAAAGGTAGGGCTCAAAGCGAAGCGTAGCCACCGAAATACTTCGCTTTAATCCTCATCCCCCTCCCGTATACAAATGTAGGGTGGGCATCGTCTTTCTGCCCACCGAAACCACTTCCCAATCCCTCAAAACCCCTCATCCAATGTATCGGCGATCGCTAAACGAATAAAAACCCCATACCCCGAAGGGGTTAAAGAAAACAGCCAGGGGCAACGCCCCTGGAAACGAGTCCCCCATCGCACCCAGCCGGGTGCCGGGTGCCAAGGGCAGTGTTTTTCTGCCCTTGAGTTTCGCCGTTCTATGGCTGATTCTTGAAGAGATTCTGGATGAATCCAGGCGGCAAATCCAACATGGGTTGACCTCTCCGCCGGGGAAAATTTGAGCGGATTGACTACCTTTTTACAGGCGAGTTGCGACGCCGAATCAACGATCCTTCCATGACTCGTCTACAATCCGATATATAAAACAGTATAGTACTGGTATAAAAAACGAGTAAAATTGAACATGTCTGACGAACCATCGAGGACGAAACGGAAAAAAGTCATCAACGTAAATTCTATCTACAAGACCTTGTGGCTAGATCAAAGTAACCGGTACAAGATATAGCGTGAGTTTCGTCTTCAAGCCACTTTTTGCCGAATCATCATCGAGGGAAAAAGGAAACCGAAGATCATGAAATCGTTTGCCTTTCCGGTCGTCATCGAAGAAGACCGATTCGAAGATGGCCGCGCCGCGTTCCATGCGTACTGCCCATCTCTTAAAAGTTGCCGCACCTGGGGTCATACATATTCCGAAGCTCTTTCCAATATCCAAGAAGTCATTGAAATGTACGTCGCCGATCTGATCGAGGCCGGAGAATTAATCGAAGCGAATCCGGATACCGGTATTGTCGAATTATCCTCGCCTTCCGTTGTCGTGAACGTATGATCGATTTTCAACGGGGAATCTCAGCCCGGCGTTTTATCAAGGCCTTGCTCCAAGATGGCTTTGTTCAAGTCCGCAGCAAGGGCAGTCATCATATTTATCGCCATCCCGACGGTCGACGCGTTGTCGTTTCGGTACATCATATCGGCGATACTTTTCCCATCGGAACGCTAAAAGCCATGATCGAAGATGCCGGATGGAACGCCGATGATCTCCAACGTCTTGGATTGATCTGATTATTCCGTTCATCCCCAAAACAAGATGATGGTTTGGACGATTGAGGTAATACGCCTTCGAGTACGCCGGGTGCCCAGGGCATCGTCTTTCTGCCCACCGAAATCACTTACCAATCCCTCAAAACCCCTCATCCAATGTATCTGCGATCGATAAACGAACAAAAACCCCATATCCCGAAGGGGTATAAGAAAACAGCCAGGGGCACTCGCCCCTGGAAACTCTGTTATCCCGCCCATCCCGATTCCGTCAAAACCACTTCCCCCCTCCTTAATCCCCCAAATCCTTCCGATTTCCCCGATTAGACCGCTAATGAGTTCCCTTCGTACCCATTAGAGAGAATCTATGCCCTCAAAGACCGGCCAAATTGTATTTTTTGATGAAAATACCTGTTATTGTGTTATAGTACACCATAACAGTTGTTCAAAAACCAATAGAAAGATGGAGTCATTGTATGGGCGGATGGGTAGTAAAGAGCCGTGTTTTTTCTGCCCTTAAATTACAATATTAAACGGGCGATTCTATTATATTAGTAGGATATGCCGATCTTTACCGACCCATCAAAACCACTGGCCATCCAGAAAATCCAGACTATTCTGGTTTGGATGAAGAAAAGTGTCAGCAGGTATAAGCGAAAACTACATTCCGCCAGTATCATTGAATATTCTCTATTTACTGAGATAATAAAACTATCATGGGCAAATATGAAAAACTGATCGAAAAGATTTTATCGGGTAATTCTGATGCTAACATTTCTTTTGATGACCTGTGCGAGTTGTTACGAAGATTTGATTTCGTCGAACGGACTCGAGGAAGCCATCATGTCTTTAGGAGGAAGGGGATCGAGGAAAAGATCAATCTGCAACAGGATGGAGTCCAGGCAAAACCCTATCAGGTTCGTCAAGTGAGAAATATGATTGTCAAGTATCGTCTTGCAGGAAGGGAATAATGTTTAAGTACGAAACCATCATTTTTTGGAGCGAAGAAGACCGGGCATTTGTGGCTGAAGTTCCTGAACTGCCGGGATGTATGGCGCATGGCGATTCGTATGAAACCGCCCTGGCCAATGCTTTGGAAGCCATGCGATTATGGATTGATACGGCGAAGGAATTTGGCGATCCCATTCCCACTCCCAAAGGCCAACGCTTAATGTATGCCTAGGTTTGTAGGACAGGTCGATCTTTACCGGCCCATCAAAATCACGTGCCAATAAGACCAAAGCGTTTCTTTGGATGAATCCATCCACCTCCGTCTTAGCCTGATTAATGGTGTGCCTGTCAATCATCCGAATCTGGATGCCCAGGATGAACAGGATGCTCAAAATAATAAATGTCTTTATCCCGCCCATCCAGAAAATCCCGCCCATCCCGATTCCGACAAAACCGCTTCCCCCCTCTTTAATCCCCCAAATCCTTCCGATTTCTCCGATTAGA
>CAZFOX010000826.1:0-2603 GCA_964520565.1 uncultured bacterium
CTAATTCTATATCGAGGGCATCTCCATGAATCTGAATCGACGTTCCTTGTTCGCTTCCGCCGCCGGGCTGGCCGGAATGGCGGCGATTCCCCAGGCCGCGCGCGCCGCCGTCGAAGTTAAAAAACGCGTGAAATTCGGCGTCGCCAGTTATTCGTATTGGCATTTCCGCTCGCCCAAGGTCTCCATCCACGGCGTAATCGACAGAGCCGCTTCCTTCGGCGCGGAAGGGGTCGACGTTCTGCATCGGCAGATGGACAGCGAAAACCCCGCCTATCTGCACGATATCAAGCGCCACGCCTTCCGGAACGGCGTCGATCTGATCTGCCTCTCCATCCATCAGGACTTTGTCGAGACGGAAGAGGAGGCCCGCAACAAGAATATCGAACACACCAAACACTGCATCGAACTGGCGTACGAAATGGGGATTCCCTGCATCCGTCTCAATTCGGGGCGCTGGGGAACCATCAAGTCGTTCGACGATCTGATGGCGAATCGTGGTGAAGAGCCGGTTATCGAAGGATTCACAGAAGACGACGCCTTCAACTGGTGTATCGACTGCATCGCCCAATGCCTGCCCAAGGCTCAGGAATGCGGTGTGGTGCTGGCGCTGGAAAACCACTGGGGATTGACGCGCTCGCCCGAAGGCCTATTGCGCATCGTCGATGTCCTCGATTCGCCCTGGCTGGGAATCCTGATGGACACGGGGAATTTCCTGGAAGATCCCTACGAGAAACTGGAACGGATCGCCTCGAAAACCGTCTTCGTGCAAGTGAAAACCTACTACGGCGGCGGCGAGTGGTACACGCTCGACCTCGATTACAGGCGCATCGCGGGCATCCTTCAAAACGCCGGTTACAACGGGTATGTCTCGCTTGAATTCGAAGGCAAGGCCGGCGCCGATGAAAGCGTTCGCCAAAGCCTGGAAATGCTGCAACAGTCGTTTAATGGATAGCCAACGATATTTGAAATTCAGGTTTCAGTAAATTCTTTCAAGGCTTCAATGGTGTTCTGAGAGAAACACTCGCAGAATCGCCTTGAAAGAATCTCTCGGACCGGACGATCTCCAGCCGTTCTGTCTGGAATCGAATCCATCGAGTGTTTTTTGTCCTATACACTTGCAATAGCGATTGTATTTTGGTACTGTGGATGCAAATTGCAGCGGTCGCCGCCGGGAGCGCTTTGCGTTCATGAGCGCCGATTGTTCAATATCGATCTTTTATTTGAGGAGGTATCAGAAATGAGAGCGGCAATGGTTTTGTTGGTTTGCATGACTTTAGTTTTGTTGGGAGTTCCCGGATTCGCGCAGGAAGCGGAGCCGGTGTCGAGTACAAGCAGCCCCTCGGGATTGGCGGGCGATCGTTCCATCCAGTTTAAGGGAGTGTCTTCCGTAGGCGCGGCCGATCCAACGGGATTGCTGAACATCATCGAAGGCCCCATCACTATCGAAAGTTGGGTACAGATCGACGGCTTCAATAATTATTGGACCGGCTTGGTATCCTGGGGATTTACCTACAAGATGGGGATCGCTGAAGACGGGCAATTCTTATTTACTTTCTTTGGAATCGTGGATATTTTCAGCGGATATTCCCTGCTGCCTTTCGTAGGCGATGGAAAATGGCATCACCTCGCCGCCGTCTGGGAACCAGGCGCAGGCGTCAATTTCTATGTAGACGGCGCATTGGAAGGGTTTGTCGCTGAAACCGGTAAACCGCGCGTTGCGACCAGTACGAACTTCACGATCGGCGGCGAAGACGTCGGCAAAGTTCCATTCACCGGCAAGATGGATCGCGTTCGCATTCATAATGCCGTTCTGACCGCAGATCAATTGGATAGCAACGCGGCTGCTCCTAAAGCGGCGCTGGGTCAAACCAAAGTCGTTTATGGATTCGATGAAACCAAAGCCCCCTTTAAAAGCACGGGAAGCGTTTCGCTCGATCTGTATCCCCAGAACGAAGTTGTAGTCGCTTCATCCGGAGGATGGGATCTATACCGATAAACACTTGTCACAGTTCAACAAGAATAATCAAAAAGCGGGATCGAGCGATCCCGCTTTTTGTTGAAACGGATATAAAATATTGATAATAATCACTTTATATTGCAGGATATCGCATTGATCATCCGAGATCGAGAACGATTGTCCGTTTTTTACGGTACGAATTTATAGTGGGCAGCAACTTGGCATAGTGCGTACTTGCTTGGATTGTTTACCCTAGAGATTCGATGGGAGGATACATATGAATCGTCTAGCGATTATTTTGTTGGCTGCATCGCTCGCATTATCCGGCTTCTCGGTTGAAAAACCACGCACGATCGTGCTCACCGATATATCCAACGAGCCGGACGACGAAGAATCGATGGTTCGCTTTCTGGTATACAGTAATGAATACGATGTGGAGGGGCTTATCGCCACCACATCGGTCTGGTTGCGAAAGAATCCCCGGCTGGATTTGATCCAACGCCAGATCGCCGCTTATGGGCAGGTACGCGAGAATCTGTTGAAACACGCTCCAGGCTATCCCACAGCCGAGAGCCTTCTTGCCGTCTCGAAAGAAGGGCAGAACGGTTACGGCATGGAGGCGGTTGGTTTCGAAAAAAGCACCGAG
>CAZFOX010000827.1:0-2601 GCA_964520565.1 uncultured bacterium
GACAGACATCGCCGATGGTTACCGGTCGCCGGTTACCTCGCCGTCGCGATCGTTTATCTGGGGCTGCGCCGGATGGCGCTCGGCGAATGGCTGGGTGGATACGATTCCGCCATTCGTCCCCAACTGGAGGATCCCCTCTGGTTTCGCAATCTCGTTTTTTATACAACCCGCTGCCTGATTCCCGCAGTGGATTGGTCCATCAATCCCTTCGTCATGCCCGCCGGTAAAATCGGTTTCGGACTGCTGGCCATCGCGTTATTCTGGACGGGAATCCGATGGAGCGTACGCCGGTGGAGACGAGACCGATTGCCCCGCCGATGGGAAGCGCCCGGTTGGGCGCTTGTTCTTGGAGCGCTTTATCTCATCTCCCTCCTTCCGGTTTTAGATGGGATGAACCTCAGCATTCACCTTCGCGCCTTCTTTGGCGAACGCCTGATCTATTGGCCCAGCGTGTTTGCCGTCCTGTTTCTGACCTCCGTCACCGATGCGCTTTTCCAGCGATGGCGCTGGGTGGCTCCGGCCATTTTGGCTTTAATCGCGATGCTCTATACCGCCTCGCTCTATCGCGCCAACACCGTCTGGAGCGAAGCAGGCGAACTCTCCCGCCGCCTGGTACAGGATATCCGGTCGCTCCCTCCGGGAGGGCGGCTCTTTATCCTGAACGCGCCCGATTCCTGGCGGGGAGCCTATCTGTTCCGCAACGGCCTCCCGGCCGTCGTACGGCTGGAAACCGGCGGCCCCCGCTGGAAAGAAACGCACGTCCTGGCTTTCCAAAGCCTCCATTCTCCCCAAGACGGCGCGCGATGCACGGCGAAGGAATCGTTCACCCTCGAACTCGTCTCGGTGAGTGAACAAGCCTATCTTCTCCGCCCGTCTCCTTCCTCAACCCTCTTCGAATTTCTCCGCTTCGACCGCCAGGGTTATCGTGTCCGCTTCTCTTCCATCCAACCGGACGACCGGATTCTGATCTATACGGCAGGACATTTTGAATCGGTATTCTGAAACGTCCTCTGAAATGGCGGGCCGCCAACGGCAACGTTTTTTCCGCCCTTGCGTAATGAACGGATACAAACAATCCCATCCAAATCGACAGAGTGAAGCCGCCCAAACACTGTTCCAATCCGTCGAAGCGCAATACAATCCCATACTAATAGCCTGACCATTTTATATTGTCGGATTAAAACATGCAGTGAACCAATCGGCAAATCGGATCGTCGTAAGATTGCTTCGCTGTGCCCGTAATGATATCGCGTTACGTTCGTGTCATTGCGAACGAAGTGACGCAATCTATAAGTCCTGCCATTGGTTTTCACCCGGCGCTTTTTACTGGTCGCTATACGAATATGCATAGAAAACTCCGAAAACTCCTCAATCTGATTCACGCCTATCTGGATATGCTGCTGGCGCGCGAAAATCCCCGCGCCTATCCGCTCGATTTATCCGTGGGCACGACCTCGTTCTGCAACCTTCATTGCATTCAATGCCCCCGCGAAGGGCACGACGGCAACCGCATTCCTTTCGACGAACATCTCGACCTGCCCTATTACGAAGGTTTACGGCCGCTCCTGGAACGGGCCAAGGACGTCAGCCTGTATGGATTGGGCGAACCCCTGATCGACCGCCGCTATTTTGAGAAGGTGCGCTACGTGGTCTCGTACGGAGCCGACGTCAGCCTCTCGACCAACGGAACCCTGATGGACGAGGCCCGTTGCCGCGAATTGATCGAATCGGGCGTCAAATCGGTGGGAATTTCTCTGGACGCTTCCTGCGAGGCGACATTCGCCCGCGTCCGCCCCCCCGGCGGGTTGCCCAAAATCGTGGAAAACATCCAATGCCTGACCCGCCTGAAAAACGAGATGGGTTCCACGCTCCCCATGCTGCGCCTGTCGTTTGGCATCATGGCCCAGAATCTCGGCGACCTGCCGGATTTTCCCCAACTCGCCGCCGAGGTGGGTTGCCAGGAAATCATCGTTCATCCGGTCATCTATATGTCCTACGATAAGATGGAAGAACTCTACGTTCATCCCTCCGCGCTACGCGAGCCGGTCGAGGCAGCCCGCGAACGCGCCCGCGAGCTGGGCATCCCATTTTACTTTTGGGATCTCGATCCTCTCTCGTTTCTGAAATCGCTGAATTACGCCCGCGAACAGAGCGAAGGGCACGCCGACAAGGAAACCTGCGCCTGCGTCCACAACGCCGGGCCGCATTTCTGCTTTTTCCTGTGGCGCAACGCCATGATCCAGGGGCATGGAGAAATGTTCCCCTGCTGTTACATCACCAACGTTCATCTGGGATATTTGAATGGCGGCGATCCGCTCGCCTGGCGGAGTCATCCCTTTTTAACGGAAATGCGCCGCCGCCTTTTCGAGGGCGATATCCCCGAACCCTGCGCCCATTGCCCCCAATTGCAACCGCTCGACCGCGCCGTAATTCTTAAAAGCGGCCTGCAGGAAATAAAAAACTTCATACGTCACCCGTAGGATGGGTCGATCCTTTCCGACCCATCGAAACCCCCGAAGGGTAACCCGCCTTCATAACACAGGAGGGCGAGGCTCCCGCCGAACCGCTGATCCTTGCTACAATCGATCACCGGTTTACCAG
>CAZFOX010000828.1:0-2601 GCA_964520565.1 uncultured bacterium
AATTTTAGGAATCGCCGGTTTTATCTTCCTGGTCTTTGATTGGGAGGCCATGAAAGGTATCGACTTTGCTGGCGGCGATGAAATCCTGGTGCAGTTCCAACAGGAGACGGACGAACAGGCCGTACGTAACGCATTAGCTCAGGCCAACCTGTCGGACGCCGTCGTGCAGAAGGTTCTGGGTACGGAAAACCAGATGATGATCCGGGTGCGGGAAGGCCGCGTCGCTTCGCCGGACGATCTGGCCAAAATACTTCAGGAAAAACTGCCGGATAAACCGTTCAATAGCGATTATTCTTCCAACCGCGTCGGGGCCAAGGTCGGCAACGAGCTGCTGTGGAAAGGGCTATATTGTTTTATTTTCTCCAGCATCGGCATTCTGCTTTATATTACAGTCCGATTCGAGTTCCGCTTCGCGCTGGCGGCGGTGATCTGTTTGTTCCACGATCTCCTCTTTACACTGGCGTTTCTCGCGGTAACTCGAACCGATTTTAACTTGCCGATCATCGCCGCCCTGTTGACGGTTTTGGGGTATTCGCTCAACGATACCATCGTTGTGTTCGACCGGATTCGTGAAAACTACTCCTCTGCGTTGTTGAATTTCACGGAGATTGTCAATCACAGCATCAACCAAACCCTCTCGCGAACGATTAACACGTCGATGACTACGTTGATGGTCATTGTCATGTTATACTTGTTTGGAGGGGCGGTCATTCACGATTTTGCGCTGACCCTGATGGTCGGTATCTTAATCGGAACCTATTCATCCATCTTTGTGGCGAGCCCTCTCCTGTTGATGATCAGCCATCGGATCGGGCATGAGTCTATCGTGAAAAAAGCCAAGCCGGTGGAAGCCGCCTGAACGGGGTGGCTGCCGCTATTTTCTTACGTGAATCGAAAACGTGAATACCCGCTTCTCTGCGAGGCGGGTCTTTCCGTTTATCGGCCGCGAACGATTCCCGGATATGCTGCGATGCGAGGGGAATCGGCCTACAATCCGAACGTGGAGGTAGAACGAGATGATCCGAAAATTGTCGCTTTTTCTCCTTCTGGTCATTGTGATCGGAGCGTTGGGCGGGGCAATCTATATGCTATTCCAGCGCAGGGCCGGTTCGATCCAACAGGATAATCTTCACATGGCCGAAGCGCTAATGGCATCGCAGAAATACGACGACGCCATCAAGGTTCTACTGCCGGTCGTGCAAAAAGGAAAACGATTCCGGCAGGCCGATTACACGCTGTACCTGCTCGCGCAGGCGTACGAGGGCGGAGGGCATGCGGAAGCCGGCGAAATTTGGAAGCGGTTGGCCGACGATTTCCCCCAAAGTCAGTACGCACTCGAAGCGCGCCTTCGCCAGGGGAATGGACTTTTGGAATCGGAACCGGTGAAAGCGCGCGAGATTTTTCAGAATTTAGCCACTGTCGCAGCGGGTTCGGTGCGTAGCAAGGCCCTGCTGGGTGTGGCACAATCGTATGAAAAAGAAAACAACGCCGACAAAGCGCGGGAATTGTATTACGACCTGATCGCTTCCGTTACCGATATTGGCGTTCTTTCCAAGGCCAAGGACCAACTCTCGGAAATCAATACCCAGCGGCTCTGGTCGCCGGTGTTGGACGATTTCTGCCAGCTGTATACGGTGGAAAAGGGTGACGTGCCGATCAAGATCGGCAGCCGGTTCGGTACGACTGCCTGGTTCGTGGAAGAGGCCAACGGCGTGAAATCCAGCCGTCTCAATCCCGGACGGCGGATCAAAGTACCCAAAGAGCCCTTTCATATCATCGTTAGCAAGGAACTCTGCCGGCTGGAACTCCGTACCGCCAGCGGGCGATTCATCAAATGGTATCCCTGCGGCGTCGGAGAGCAAAGTTATAAAACCCCGGCGGGGAATTATTACATTATCGACAAACAGATCGATCCCACCTGGTATCCGCCGAACGGCGGCGTGTTCCGCCCCGGCGATCCCGGAAACGCACTGGGATCGCGTTGGATGAGTATCGGCGGCAGCCTGGGGATTCACGGCACCAATGCCCCGGAGACGATCGGATATCCCAAAAGCGCCGGTTGTATCCGCATGCACAATAAAGATGTGGAAGAACTCTATAAGTTGGTGACGTTGAATACCAATGTCACCATCGTCGATGGATCGGAGATGAACGTCAGTCATGTCCCCAAAAGTGCTACGCCTGGGACTCCCGAAGGGTAGTCTGCAACAGGCCACATTTGAATTGTTCCGTAAGGCCGGATATACGATCACGGTTCGTGAACGGTCGTACTATCCCTCGGTGGACGATCCGGAAATCTCCGTCGTTCTGTTACGGGCGCAGGAAATTTCCCGATACGTCGAAGACGGCGTGCTGGATGGCGGAATCACCGGCCACGATTGGATTTTAGAGAATGACTCCGACGTGCATTACATTACTCCGCTACGCTATTCCAAAGCCACCGACCGTCCCGTGCGGTGGGTGCTGGCCGCGCCGGAAAATTCGCCGATTCAAAGCGTGAAAGATCTGCAGGGAAAACGAATCGCGACCGAGCTGGTCAACGCCACCCGGCGTTGGCTCGAACAAAACGGCGTGACGGCGGATGTGGAATTTTCCTGGGGG
>CAZFOX010000829.1:0-2593 GCA_964520565.1 uncultured bacterium
AAAACAAAGCAATCCATATCGATATAAATAATTTTATCATCGGCATTCTCTTTCTTTTTGATTGATTAACGCCAACACCAACATGGGCATGTTGAACTTTCGACTGATGGGAATGTATATCATTATTCGTAAAAATTCAAAAGAAAAACCCAGAGTAACCCGGGTTTTTTAAAGTAAATTATATCGAAATAATTTGTTTTTTGTTTATTTATAAACAAAACCGGCCCTTTCCAGCCGGACAATTACTTCTGAATAAACATCCTCTTCCACGGTCAGGGCTATACGCACGTACCCTTCCCCATGCTGGCCGAAACCGGTTCCCGGAGTGATCAAGACACCCGCTTTCAACAAAACCTCCTTGGCGAAATCGCCGGAAGAGATTCCTGGTTGAGGAACCCGAGTCCAAACAAAGAAAGTCGCTGGAGGTCTGCGGACATTCCAACCCAGCCGGTCGAGACCATCGCAAAGAACATCGCGGCGGCGCTGGTAAATTCTCGACATTTCGCGGGGAAAATCCATCGTTCCCGTCAGAGCGGCAATGGCAGCATGCTGGATGGGACGAAAGACACCCATATCGACGTTGGAGCGAACTTTGCCTAAATAAGAAAGTACCTGAGAATTCCCTACTGCATGAGCGCATCGCCAACCGGGCATATTAAATACTTTGGATACGGAATGGACTTCGATCCCTACTTCTTTTGCGCCCGGCGATTCCAAGAAAGAAGGTTGGCGATTGCCGTCGAAGATGGCTTCCGAATAGGGTGCATCGTGTGCCACCACAATCTCGTTTTCCCGGGCGAATGCAACTACCTTTTCGAAGAAGGTCGAAGGCGCAATGGCAGCCGTGGGATTGCCGGGGAAGTTTAGCACCATCAATTTGGCGCGTCGGCGGATATCGGCGGGGACGGCATCCAAATCGGGAAGGAAATCGTTTTCTTCCAGGAGAGGCATGAAATGTACTTCCGCACCACACATTACAATCCCTGGAATGTAGGCCGTATAGCAGGGATCGGGAAGCAGAACGACATCGTCTGGATTGCAGAGAGCCATCGGAAGATCGGCCACACCGCGCTTGCTGCCGATCAGAGAAAGTACTTCATTTTCTGGATTGAGTTCGACATTGAAATTGGTCTTGTACCAATGAGCGACCGCCCGGCGATATTCGGGGAGTCCTTTGTAGGAGGGATAGTGATGGTTTCTGTCGTCGTCTACGGCTTGTTTAAGAGCGTTGATAATATAGCCCGGAGTGGGCCGGTCGGGATCGCCGACTCCCAGATCGATCACCTTTATCCCCTTGGCCTCTTCCGCCGCCTTCTGGTTATCCAGATCATCGAACAGATAAACCGGTAATTTTTTTAAACGTTCCGCTCCTTGTATATTCATGCGCTTCACTCCAATAATCTCGATTGTGTGATATATGAATTTGGTGATTCTGGATAGAACCGATACGCTACAATGATTTTCCTCGATGGACAAGTGATATAAAAAAAGTATAGTTCCGATCAATCAATTACTCATCCATATGCCGGTCTTCGGGATTATATGGATATTTAATAAAGATGGCGACCAGATCTTCGGCGGTATCATTAATCACGTCGTGCGACTCGTGGGCTTCCACACGGTACGCGTCTCCCGGTTTGACGCGATGCTCGACGCCATCGATCACAAAGAGAGGCGATCCCTGAAGGAAATAAAAAGTCTCCTCGACCTCGTGATGCACATGCTTGCCATAATCCTTGGAGGATTGCCCCGGTTTCATTTTAAGAACGCCCCATTCCACATGGGGGCCTTGCATGACGTATTTGACCCCGGAATCGCCCCAGGACCATTGAATGTCGTTGGAATTGATCTTCTGCATGGCTAACCTCATATTGAAATACTGGATTGAAGATACAGTGCTATATGGTCATAACTATTCATTCAAAGATACCTGATCGATTTGCAATTCGATCCAGACGACCTGCTGGGACGGTGCTCCGGGATTCTGGCGAATCCGAATTTCGTTATAGCCGTCCCGGACAGCCTCTGACGGACAACGAAATCGCAACGCTCGCGCCGCTTCTCCGCCGATCTCCTCAAAATTAGATAAATCTTCCATCGGTGAAGTTTCTACACTATTGATCTCTGCGTGAAAAATCGCATCCAAAAGTCCATCACGCTGCGATAATCCTGCTATCAGACAGACGTTTCCCGATGCCGGTTTAGGGCCGATATGGATTTGAAAAAGTCCCCCTTCCCTTCCTTCCACAGGTAGAACCACACCATTTGAAAAATCGGCGGGAACGGTATCGCGATAACATACCGGATGGCGTCGCGGCATTGAAACGGATGTTTCTACGCTCAGTCCTCGCTGTAATAGAATTCGGTAGGATTCCTCGTTGACCGGCCGTGTTTCCGAATCCATCCAATTGAATAAATAAACTCCATCGGCTCCGCGATTCCAGGCAGACGCCGCAAAACCATAAGCCGACTCCAAGGTATTGGCAACTGCTTGTCCTCCCGGCCAGGGACGGGCGTTGTATTCCAAACCGGGGATTACTGCAACCGATTTCACTGCATCTCCCAGGCGTTCTTTCCACAATTCCACCGGGAT
>CAZFOX010000830.1:0-2586 GCA_964520565.1 uncultured bacterium
TCCATCGAACCAGACCGAGGCGTATCCGATCGCTGTAATCGCCAGCAGCATGTTCTCGACCGCCTCCGCGCAATCTTCAATTTGAAAGGAATGCCCTTCATAAATGGGTTCCGGCTGGGTATCCACAATGCAGGCGATGAACGCGCGCGCCTGTTGCATCGCTTTGTTGGTGGGATGCAGGGCGTCGATCCGCTGCACGAGCGCGGGATCGTCGATGATGACGAAAGCCGTGGTCTGGGCGTTCTTCCCCGAAGGCGCCTGCAATCCCGCCTGCACGATACGGCGAAGATCCTCGCGGGGAACGGGCCGGTCGAGAAACGGGCCGCGGTAGCTATGCCGTTTGGCGATGGCTTCGAAGAGTTCCATGATAATTCCTTTTTATGATAATTGAAATATGGCAAACTATTTATAAAGACTCCACTCGTCAGCACTCGAACCGGCTTGGCAGTAATCGGCGGTGAGCGTAACCGAATCGACGTTGACGGTCGCGCCGATGCGGATCACGTACTCGGTCAGGCCGATATGATCGCCGGTTTTGCCCCAGTCGTAGGTATACCCCAGGCGGGTCCAGGGGTAGCCGTTTTCGCCGTAGGATACGGCCTGGAGATCGGCGAACCATTTCCGATGGTCTTCACTCGTTCCGGGAGGAAAATCCAATTGGGCTTCCCGGTCGGTGATTTCGGGATCGGGGCTGGGGCGGAAGAGATCTTCCGGTTTGACGTCGAATTCCACAAAACGGGTTTTCCCGTTATGGGGAGGAACGCCCAGCAGTTGTTCGAGGCGCAACGTGAGATCGGCGGGAACGATCCGGTTTTCCCGGCAAAACTGTTGCACTTCGGGGGCGACGGTCACCCAGATATCGCGGGTGGTTTCGTAAAGCGCCGCCACGGCGTTGCCATTAGCGGATTGAGGAGATTTTAGAAAGCGGGTCATGCGGATGGTTTTACCGACCAGGCCGTCGTAGCCGGTCCAGGATGTCCAGGTAACCACCCGGACGTGGCGGTTGCCGGGTTCTCCGCTCCATATCAGGTTTGGAGTGTCTTCGGTAATCGGGGTCAGGTTGTGGTATATCTCGCCGGCTTCGACAATTTCGGCATCTTTCAAAGCGGCCGCGTATGCCTGCGTCAGTTCTTCGTCCGTCGCCGAAAAAGCCAGGGAAACCCAGAAAAAGGTTAGGAAAAATACGGTGAATTGGTAAACCGTTTTACGTTTCAACACATTCGTACACTCCCGTAGAGAATATCGAAACACCCGTCGTGAATTATAATTCCATGAAGAATGGCATAGGAGACCTGAATGGACGATTCCGGCGAAAAAGAGCATTCGAAAAACAATCCGCCGGAACGGAGTCAATTGAATGACGCTCCAATAAAAAAATAGTAGGGCGGCACGCCGGTTTTTGCTATCATACACCCAGGCCGATTCCGATACAGCGGAGGGAGAATAGTAATGATTATCCATTCGAAAATCGTTGGAATGAAAATCGCTATGCCCGATCCAGTGAGGCGGGAAGAGATCGTTCACGATTGCAAGAAGGGAGAAGCGCTGATCCTGGAACGGATACCAAACGATCCTCACGACAAGAACGCCGTAGCCGTGATGCGGGTGACCCGGGAAAAGCTGGGCTATGTGGAGAGCGAAGCGGCGGCGAAGATCGTCCCGGAGATGGATAAAAACCAGACGCAATTCGAGGGCGTGATCGAAAAAATCACCGGCGGCGCACCCGGTTTTTTCGCGTCTCTATTCGGAAGCAAAGAAACGCCGCTGGGATTCGATATCGTCATCACGAAGAAATACTAGCCAGAAATGGTGGGCAACGCTTCGCTTTGGACTCAGTCAACGGGCTTTCAAGGGCAGAAAGGACACTGCTCTTGGCACCCCCACCCTCACCCTGGCCCTCGCCCGGAGGGCGAGGGAGTTTGGTTGCTTCGCTGCGCTCGAAACGATGGGGATTGTCTGAACCACAGATGGACGCTGATGGCACTGATGGCGCTGATAAAGACTTGGGGGGATCGATCGCGGGCCTTTATCGTTTGCCGCATTGAACGCGGTGTGGAAACATGAAACAATAGGTACATCCATTCGAAGCGGGAGGAAACCATGAAACGATTTTGCCGTTATGCAGGGTGGTTGACCGGACTGGGGATATTGGCCGTGGTATGGAGCGGCTCGGCATGGGCGGAATCAGGGAAGATCAAAGTTCTGGTGGTGACGGGGGGGCACGATTTCGAACAGGCGTTCATTACCGTTTTCGATCATCCGGATATCGAATATACCCACGTCGAACATCCCAAAGTCAATACCCTCTTCACCGATGGAACCGCGCAACGGTACGATACCATTGTCCTATACGACATGTGGCAGGAGATTACGGACGATCAGAAACAGGGGATGCTCGATTATCTGAAATCCGGCAAGGGACTGGTTTCTCTGCATCACAGCATTGCCAATTACCAGGATTGGCCTGACTATTTGAAAGTCACCGGCGTGCGGTACGTTCTCGACGCCAAGGGAATGACCATCGAGGGGAAAGAGTATCCCCAATCCAAATATCAGCACGACGTTCCGATGGATATCGCCATTGCC
>CAZFOX010000831.1:0-2578 GCA_964520565.1 uncultured bacterium
GAAGATTATCCAGAGCATGACCGGCCCATTGCCCGACCAGTCCGCTTTCATTGTTGATTTCGACAATGGCCAGAGCCGGTTCATCTATATACCGGTTTCCCGTATAGGGATTGAGATGAGTTAATAGAACCCGGGCGTAATTTTTTTGTAATTCGATCATGCGAGGGTGGTAGTGATCGGGCCCTTTATCGTATGTAGGCAAGCGATCCACATCGGTAAACCCATCTCCTTCAATAACTTCTCGGCCGATTTTCAGATTGATGTCAGAGTAAATCCCTTTTTGTTTGAGTGCGTGGATGAAATAATCCATTCGATCCAGGTTGGTCGCATCCAATGCCTGTTTATCCGAGGTTCCTTCCTTCCAAATTCCATTAGGCGCTCGCAGGGTGTCGGTGTGATGGAATCGCACACAATTGATTCCATATTTGGCCATTCGTCCCGCCAAGGCATCTGCCTGGCTATGGTTAGGGTAATTCCCGGAAAAAGACATATTTACGCCCAATAAACGAATTCGTTTCCCGGCTCCATCGACAAAGTGACCATTCTGAATATGGATGAAACCCTGTTTGCCGGCGGGCAAGTCGTGGTTGTCCAGGTTCAGAATACTATTCGGATCGATTTTTCCATCATTCCAGGGGAGAGAAAAAGGAATTAATTCTGAGGCCGAAACAGTTAAAGATGTGAACATTACAATAATGAATTGATATAAAAAGCGGATAAGAAGACACATAATTGAAAAATCCCTCCAGAGAGAAGATAATAGCTTTCTCGATCACTTTTTGCTTGATTCAAGAACAGGTACATTTTAGTCTACCAGGATTGCCAGACCCAAGGACACTCGCTAGCTTGACTAGTTGAAATTGATTGTCGTTATTGAGGAGCCGATGGGATGGTACGGATGACTCGGAAATCGAAACAGGCCTTATACGTAACGGATGATTCGGCGGGGTGTGTCAAGCATGTATTTGAATTTCAGTATCAGGATTCACCTGGAGTTCAAACAGCCTGGAATCCCAATACCGATATTTTTGAGACCGAAGACTATTACGCCATCCTGATTGAAGCAGCGGGTTTGAATGAAGAATCCCTTCATCTTCATGCTGTCGATAATCGTCTGGTTTTAAGTGGAGAACGCCATCACTCGTTCCATGATGCGGTGATTCGATATCACCAACTGGAAATTCAATTCATGCCATTCCAAAAAACCATCATTCTTCCCGAATCGATCGATGTGAATCAGGTACAAGCCAACTATCGCGAAGGAATGCTTATGATTCGAGTTTTCAAGAAAGGGAAAAAAGGAAAATCGGAAAAATGAATGAAAACCTCGAAGAACGAAGCGATGAGATGAAAATACCGGAGTGGTTGCCGATTGTACCCCTGAATAATGCGGTCTTGTTTCCCGGTGCGACCGCACCGATTGCCATAACCAATGCGGATGCGATCCGATCGGTGGAAACCGCCGCCAAAGGAAACCGTTTGTTCGCTGCCATAAGCATCCGGAAGGATCCCAGCCAGGAGGATCGAAAAAAATACAAACATCTTTATAACGTTGGAACCGTGGCGTTGATTCTTCGCATGATGCGCGGTGCGGAGGATGTGACTCAACTGGTTGTTCGGGGACTTCATAAAATACGAATTCTGGGCATTAAACAGGTGAAAATGGTTTTTTGGGCTAGAGTGGAACCTGTGGAAGAGGTTCCGGAAGAAGGACCGACCGTGGAGGCGATGGTTCGCCAAGTGGCAGAACAGGCAGAACTGTTAATACAAAAAGCCCCTATGATCCCTGATGATTTACAGGGATTACCGTCTTCCATGCAAAATCCCCACCGTCTTTGCTATATGGTCTTGAGTTTGACCCGGGCCGACATGCACCGGTTGCAGGAAATATACGAAATCACCTCGCTGGATAAAAAACTACGGTTAACGCTTAAAGAAATCACTCACGAACAGGAAATCGTTGACCTGGGTGGGAAAATTCACGACCAGATTCAAAGTAAACTTTCCAAAAGCGAGAGAGAATACTATTTACGCGAGCAATTGCAGGCGATTCGCAAGGAATTGGGCGAATCGGATGATGAAAACACGGAAATCGAAGAACTTCGGCAAATCCTCAAAGAAAAAGAACTACCCGATATCGTTCGAGAACGTAGCGAATCGGAATTAAAGCGTCTTTCCCGAATGTCCGTCAATTCGCCGGAATATCCAATGACTCGGAATTACCTCGATTGGCTGTTGGAATTTCCCTGGTTGATTGAAACGGAAGATAAGATCAATATTAACACCGCGGAACGGATTCTCAATAAGGATCACTACGATCTCAAGAAAATCAAAAATCGGATTATAGAATTTCTGGCGGTCCGGAAATTGAATCCCAACATCAAAGGATCGATTCTGTGTTTTGTGGGACCGCCGGGAGTGGGTAAAACATCATTGGGGCAATCCATTGCCCGGGCGATGGGACGAAATTTCGTTCGCATGTCATTGGGGGGGATGCATGACGAAGCGGAAATTCGGGGTCATCGCAGAACTTACATTGGTGCTTTGCCGGGCGCAATCGTCCAACAGATTCGTCGAG
>CAZFOX010000832.1:0-2565 GCA_964520565.1 uncultured bacterium
GATTTTTTCGCGGGCGGCATTGTATTTACGGCATATAATTTTGTTGCCATATTGACAAAATCTTCGAGCCATTCACAATAAGCCAGCCTTGGTAGTATAGTTCGTAGTAAAAAAAGGATGGGAATGTGTCCGAGGTAACGAACCTCTTTTTCAGGAAAATCCTTCAATCCGGCTGCTGGGCTTTTCTATGTTTATTTCTCTGTTCCTGTTCTCCGAAAGATACCCCACCGGCAACAGTTCGTATCGGCACTGAAATGGATTTTCTTTTGCGGATGGAAGAAGGGAAATGCACGGTTTCGAATCCCGAGTATGGAAAGTTAACGACCGGCCAGATAAACGACATTGTGCATTGGGGGTTTTTCGAGCACGCTCCCTGCCGGATCGAGTTTCCCGATATCGATATCGGCCCCCAGCCGCAGTTATCTTTTTCCATCGGTATCCTTCCGCACGCATGGGAGAACTCCGGCGATGGAGTGCGTTTTCAGGTCTCCGCCGTTCTTCCCTCGCAAGAGACCCGGATTCTATACAGCCAGTATATCGATCCCAAAACGAATCCCGATCACCGGCGATGGCTGCCGCAGCAGGTTGCCGTGGAGGGGATCGAGAACGTTTCGGCCACGCTGGTTTTTGAGACCTTTCCCGGCGAAGACGAGAACGATACCGACGCCGATTTCGATTTTGCCTTCTGGGCGAATCCCCGGCTGATCTCGCAGGGGCGGGAAGCGCTGCATCGTAAACGTACTCATTCCAATATTCTCTTGATCACGATGGATACGACGCGAGCGGATTTTCTGGGGTGTTATGGGAATTCCTGGATACAAACCCCCGTGCTCGACCGGCTGGCGAGCGAAGGGATTCTGTTCGAACGAGCCTATACCGCCAGTTATCATACCAATCCCTCGCATGTCTCGATCCTGACTTCGTTGAGCCCTTTCGCGCACGGCGTTCTCGGAAACGAACATAAATTGCCCGGCCCGTTTCCCGGCCTGCCGCAGATTCTGAAGGAATGCGGGTACACCAATCTGGCGATCATCAGCGCCTATCACCTGAACAACTTTATGGAGGGACTCGGGCCCTGGTTCGACGTGTACGATAAGCCGAAGCCGATGCAGATACTGCCCGGTTCGATCGTCACCAGCAGGGCGATTCAACGCCTGGAAGAAGTACGCGATCAACCCTTCTTTTATTGGGTGCATTATTACGATCCCCACCAGCCTTACCGGGCGCTGGGGGAATACCATCGGATGTACTATGCGGGCGATCCGGCCGATCCCACGCACCGGTCGATGGAGAAAGCCCGGTTTCCGGCGGAATGGGATATTCATTCCCCCGATTCCTGGCTTCATGTTTCCCGCGATGTGGATTATTTCGAGAAGGAGCACGGTGCGGAAGTGACGTATATGGATGCCGAAATCGGGCGGTTGCTGGAGACGCTGCGGCGGTTGCGGTTGGATGAGAATACTCTCATCATTGCCGTGGCCGATCACGGGGAGAGTTTTGGCGAGCACGGCGTTTATTTCGATCATTGGACGCCGTTCGATACCGACTTGCACGTGCCCTTGATTCTGTCCTATCCCGCCAAACTTCCCCGGGGGAAGCGTGTCTCTACGCCGGTCTCGACGCTGGATATCGCGCCGACGATTCTCGATATTCTGGGCGAGTCGAAAAACTACCTGGCGAAGAATCTGTTTGAAGGCCGTTCTTTAAGGGCTTCCTGGAAAAACCGCTCCGGTCTTGCACCGCGAATCGATGCCACGAACGGGCCTTATTTTATCAACAGCACGGTCTGGGACGATCGATACAAACTGATCTGGGAATTGCAGCGTACCTTGTATCATGACGGTCACCAGACTTTCAGCAACCGTGTGTGGATTTACGACCGGCAGAGCGATCCCGGCGAACAGCAGCCCGCCGCCTGTTTTTACTGGGGAGATACAGCCGGCCGGAGAGATTCCTGGATCCGCGAACGAAACAAGAAAAACACGATTGTGACGGGCAATCGGATTCAATTCATCCGTTCCCAGGCATTGAGCAAGAAAGTACCCACCGCCGAGGAATTGCGAGGGTGGTTCCAGGAAGAGAACGGCCGGGATACCGTTCGGGATGAATACCGGAACGATGCCGATTTTTACCAGCGCGCCGCCGCTCTGCTGGAGAAAGCGCGCCGGAATGTGAACGCCCCTTCCGTTTGGGAGAAGATGAAAGATTCGCCGGATATCCTTGGACCCTTGGGGAAAGAACCGGCCTACCTGCAACCCACCGATCCCGCCATGAAGGATTTTCTGCGTTCGTTAGGTTATGCAGGAAATTGATACCTCAAAAATTGATACTTCAGAAATCCATACCTCCCAGCCCGGGCAACATTGCCCGATTCATGTTTCTCCGGTAGTCTGAAGTATCTCGATCATTTTGTTCGGAACAGGAGAACCGTCATGCGCCGATTGTGGATAGTCATCGTACTCGCGATAGGGATTGGACTCAGCGCTTATTCCTCGACCGAATCGCTGCCGCCGTTTCGCGTCCCGGACTGCCTGGGAGTGAACATCCATTTTGTCGAACCCCAGG
>CAZFOX010000833.1:0-2563 GCA_964520565.1 uncultured bacterium
GGGAAATCCAGAATATCGCAATAGACCGGCGGGCGTATGGCTCGATTCGCCGGGGTTTCGAGCGTGATAACGTATTGATAACTATCCAATAAATCGACACGAATTCGGGTATCCCGTTCACTCTCTACAGTCACAGCCTTGGGCAGGGATATCAATTGTTGCCGGAGAGCCCGGACAATCACTTTCAGTTCGGCCGGCCCGTCATTCATTCCGGTCAGTTTATATAGACCGGACTGCGGTTCTTTTGTGTAGGGAAGTTCGAAATGGATCCCATTTTGGATCCAATAAAAGCAATACGATCCCGGCGAATCTACAGGAAGATTATTATAACGAAGATCCACCAGGACGGCTTTCCCTTGTTTGCGCATGCGCACTTCGACTGGAATGGAAATGGATGAAGATAGAAGAGTGGGTTCTTCCAAATCGACACCGAACCGGGCTTGGAAATATCCTTCCTTTATTGCCGTATATTCATAATGTCCGGGTTCGTCGGGAAAAATCGATAAATGGCCATCCGCGCCAGTCGTGTTATCCATACCAATACCTGCAGATTGCTGAAGCGTATGGATGGCGACCAGCGATTGAATCCGAACGTCCGGGATGGATTCACCCGTGGATTCATCGAGGACACTTACGCGAATCTCATAATCGCATAAAAACACATCGAGTTGGATTTCCTGCCGTTCCTGCCCGATCTCGAATATCTTCTTGTATCCTTTGGAAAAACCAGCCGATGAATCCCCCTCCACCTTATCCGCCGCCAGTTGATACACTCCCGGATCGAGACCCTGGAAATAATATAATCCCCGTTCGTCGGAAAGCGCCAGGAATTGAGCGTTGGCGGGATTTCCCATACTCAAGCGGCTCAAGCGAAGCCGAAGGTTCGGGACGGCTTGTCCGTTTCGGTAAACGGTTCCCCGCAAAACCGTTCCCGTATCCGAGCCGAAATCGCAACGCGCAATCTGGCCGAATTCCACCCGAACTTCTTTATAATCCGTTTCGCCGGTAGGTTTTTCGGTGGTTTTGCGTTTTTCCACGCGATAGAAGCCGGGCATCAGATTATCGAATCGAAACCGGCCATCGGCGTTGCTGGCGGCGGCATAATGAAAGAATTCGCCCGGTATCCAATAAGTCAGCACTCGACTGCCGGATTCAGGATTTCCCTGGGTATCTAATACCAATCCTTCCAGGGAACCGCCGTGGTTGAGAGCGATAACAATCGACGCCTGCCCAAACATATCCGGGGTGATGGGTACGATCTGGGGTGCAAACCGATCGTGCGACACGATCAAAGTCTCTCCGATGGATGGGAAATTGTCGATTTGAAACGTTCCGTCCTCTCCTGTTGAAGCGATTGAGTATTGGGAAAGATTGACGAATCGTTCAGATTCATTACTCCAGATGGGAAGTTTTCCACCCTGTACCTTCGATTGCAGGGCGATAGACGCTCCTGGAACCGGAGTACCCTGGGGATCGAGAACGACGCCGGAAATCGTTACGCCTTTTTCCAACACAATCAAACCGGCATCGGCCGTTTTTCCCTCTTCAATGAGAATGGGCTCGGTTTGGGTTTCACAATAATTTTCGGCGCTGACACCGAAACGATAGAATCCAGGGTTGATGTTTTCGATCCGAAACGTCCCATCCGGTCCGGACAAAACCATTTTTTTTTCGATAGCCCCCCCATGGCTGTCAATCGGCCAGATACGAGCGCCGGATATCCATTTACGTCTCATATCGGATATCGCTCCGCAAAGCGCGCCATTTGGTTTTAACGTCAGAACGGTATACTCTGCCTCCATGGGCGCGGTCTGGATCAACCGCGCATAATTTTCGCTCTCCACATTGAACTGAACCGTTTCTCCATCGGGGAGATTGGTAATACGGAATTCTCCCTTCGCATCGGTTCTCACACCGAAACCGCCGAGACTATTATTCCCTTGAAATACAACGGCCATGACAAAAGCGTTCGGAACCGGATTTTCATCCCGATCGACGGTTTTTCCACGGATTTCGCGACTCTCGGCGATCGTGAAATCGATGCCGGTTTTTTGTTCGCCCTCCTCCAGTTCCACATCCTTGGATTGGTCGGTATTGGGCAACCAATCGGTCAGGGACGAGGCAACGCGGTACGAACCCGCCGATAGATTATTAATAGTATACGTACCATCTTCGCCGGATTGGGTCATTTCAAAAAAGACGTTTTTCCAATCTTCCAGAACGCGGAATTCCGCGAAGATTCTTCGATCGGCCACCGGTTTCCCCTGCGTATCGGTCACCCGGCCGGAGATCGAACCCGGCGGAGGAAGGACGATAGCGATTTGTGCGGGATTATCCTGCAGACCCGGTTGAAACGGTTGGGTGACGACCATTCCATATCGTTCTTTTTTTGTCTTTACGACAAGAGAGTCTTTCGGCAATTGCGTGTTTTTATGAACGCCCGTCGCATCAGTCTTTCCCCACCCGGCGTATTGAAATAAATCCGTGTTACGCAGAAAAGAAAGTTCGACACCGGCCACCGGCTTTTGTTGAGTATCCCGTACGGTCACGGTTGTGGCAAATC
>CAZFOX010000834.1:0-2559 GCA_964520565.1 uncultured bacterium
AACCCCAACACATTGAGTACCCCCCACTTGACCTCCTGGCTTCCCTGAGTGACATCGAACAGTTCCGTTTTGAAATCGCCCTGTTCGGGAGAACCTTGAACGTATTGAGGGGTCATGGGTGCGCCGGGTTTTTGAATCCAATACTTATCGTCGATTCCATCGTCGTGAAATGCGCTGTCTCGTTCGTAGAATAAACTGGCGAATCCGCCGATTTTGATCCCGCTATCAAATTCGTATTTTCCTCCACCAGCCATCGACCATTTGTAATCCGTGGGGGCATCGCCCGTTATCACCCCAACCGCATTGTCGAATTGCCCATCCGCCGGAATGTTGCGGTCGTCCATGCCCAATATATTCAATCCACCGCCACGGTAGGTAAGGAACGAATCGTTGGCGGTGACTTGTGTGTTTCCGCTGAGTTGGCCGCTCATCTTGAAAGCGGCCTTATCGGGAATCCCCTTCAGAACCACATTGACGGCTCCGCCGGAAGCGTCGCCCTGCTGATCCGGAGTAAAGGTTTTGCTGACCTGGATGCTTTCGATTACCGCCGCGGGGAATTGATCCAATTGCACGGCGCGCTTGTCGGCGTCGGCGGTCGGAAGACGGACGCCATTCATTTGCGAGTTAACATACCGATCTGGAAGTCCTCGGATAACGGCGTATTTCCCATCCTGGATGGAGGCTCCCGCCACAAGCCGCAGCGCGCTGGCTGCGTCGCTTGCGCCCGCCTGGCTCATCAAATCGGCGCTGATCGAATCCAAAAGCGCCGGGCTTTCCAATCGTAATTCGAGCAACGCGGCTTCCGATTCGTTGCCAAATTGAAGATCCTGGACGACGAATTCCTCCATTTCGGTGAACTCACCCGTCAGCCAACAATCGACGTCCGTCATCTGCCCGGCAGAGACAACCACGTTGGGAATGACTTGGCGGGTGTAGCCTTCTTTACTAAAGACCAAGGTATAAGACCCCGGCGCGACTTGTGGAAAAACGTAATTTCCTTCTTCGGAAGCCGTCACATGAATTCCTGTCTCCGAAATCAGAACCTGCACGGAGGCCAAGGGGGTGTCGAAATCCTTATCGTAGACCATGCCGCGGATACTTCCCCCTTGTTCGGCGGTACTGGTTGCCAGTGGAAAAAAAATAAACAGAAATAAGCATCGATGTGAAATACGTTGAGTTACCATGGTTGACCCAATCCCTCGCGAATCTGATGGATTCTCGTCCAGAGTTGTGTATCGGGTTCAACCACGTATTGAGCCATCGAAACGCAGGTGGCCGACAGATCTTCGGCGCGGGGCCGGGAATTGGGATTCGTAACGCCTTCTTCAACGGCTTGTTTATATAAAGACAGGGAGGTTTGTCCGTCGCCTACCGCTTGATAGACCTGTGCGATGGAACGAAACGCACCTGCCCGGTAGATGTCCACAATTGAGTCGATTTGTTCGTTTAAGAGAGAGTGAGCCAGGTCGATATCAAGGCGTGCTTTTTGCGGATCGCCCGCGCGGAAACGGTATTCGGCCAATTTCGCCATGAGGGAAATCCGGTGTTCGAGGGGCCAGTCGTAACGATCCATTATCGCTTGCGCCTTATCGATCAGCGCAAGCGCGTTGGGAGGATCGGAACGATCCAGAGCGAATTCCGCCATTTCCATGAGTAATTCAATCCGCCCGATGATGGGCAGCGGATTCCAGGATTGTTCGATCTTTTCTTCTGCGATCGCGCGCCGCTTGGGATCGGCGTAAAACCGGTGGAATAATTGAGCGCAGGATTTGAGGGCGTTGGCAAGAATATCAAACTGACCGGTTACGATGAGATTGTCTATCTCTTTCATCCGCTCGCCGAATGAATCGTCCGAGCACACCATCGCCCGGACACCTGCTAGTTTTCCTCTCTCCGAATCCACAACACCTTTTTCGTATCCGTCCGCTTTCCCGGCTTCTCCTAGAACAAGATAAGTTTGAGCAATACGTACCCGGATACGATCCTTACGCCATTCATCGGTTAGATTCGAAGCGGATTCAGCGCGATTAAGGAAGTATTGTGCGGCTTCCCGATCGCCTCGTTTTCCATAATAAAACGCCAGATCGGCGTAACACATACCGCACCGCCAGTTTTCAATCTGCTCCGCATAGCCTGCCGCTCGAGTTGGTTGATTGAGTTGCAAGCAGGCAGCGACCACGATTTCCTGCGCTCGCGATCGGTCTTTAATATGGGGATTGATTGGAATTAAAGAGGCGGTTTCAAAAGCCAGATCGAGTAAGACGGACTGAAACGGAGCAAGCGATGCATCCGAAGCGGAACGAAGTATTGCAGAGGAATTCTCTTTGGGAGATAGAGAATTTTCCCGCGCGAAACTCGGATGAATACCGATCGAAAAAAGCCATACGGAAAACACGATCCAAACAACGGAATACCGAAAAAAATTACCTGAATGAATCATTCTCAATTCCTTTTACTATTACTATGCAAATTAATTGGGGGTGGATGATAAACCTCTCTTACAGAGAATTAGCGATCCGATGGCTATATACAGATCAAGCCATCGGATCGCCTTAATTC
>CAZFOX010000835.1:0-2558 GCA_964520565.1 uncultured bacterium
TTTTGAAGAAGCCGTGAAACTCTGTATCGATTTGAATTTCCACGGCGGTATTGGCCATACCGTGAGCCTGCATTCCAACAATCCGGATAAGATCAAGGAGTTCGCCTTCCTGATGAACGCCGGCCGCATTGTGGTCAATACGCCTTCCTCGCAAGGGGCCGTCGGATATATGTTCAACCGCCTGAGTCCATCCTTCACCCTCGGTTGCGGAACCGGCGGCAAGAACATCACCACCGACAACGTCACCGCCCGTCATCTAATAAACGTTCAACGTATTGCCCTGCGGCGGGAGAACGAGCGCATGATGCGTTTCGACAATTCCCTGTATTTCGACGAATCGCTGGATGTGGAAACCATTGAGAAAGAATTCGACAAAAACTATTAAACCGGGAGATCTACCATGACCCAATATCTTGATACAGAAGAAAAACTGAGCGTTGTTTTCGACGCGCGGCTCGATTCGCTGCATTGTTCGACGCTGGAGCCGGAATTGAGGGAGAAACTGAATGGCGTTCAAAAGCCGGTGGAATTCGACCTCCGCCAGGTGGAATTCGTCGCCTCTGCGTTTCTGCGAATTTGTCTGGCGAGTTGTCAGAAAGTCGGCGTGGAGAAATTTTCCGTCGTTCATATCAGCCCCAATGTGAAAAAAGTTTTCAAGATCGCCGGGTTGGATTCGTTGGTTCAAATGGAATAACGATACCCATTCTTGGTTGTCATGAGCGTGAATATGACGACGGCCTCTTTCCGGAGAGTATCCGGGAAGAGGCCTTCGTTCTTTTTTTGATGAGTTATATACGGGGTGGTTTTGATGGGATACACTTCGTTTTATCCCATCCTACATGTGGCGTATTTTTGTTTGGCGGCGATCAGAGTGATTCTCAAAATTACGTTCCTATTCGCGTTTCGAAAAAGCCAGAAATGATTGGCTTTTTCGAAGATGGAGCGTAAAATTAACACACAAACTTTTAAGAACCGCTCTAATACACCGGCCATTCCGCGACTCGGGTGGCAACGCCTGTAACCGAGCGGGAGGCAAAGTCTTTGCCGACTTTTTCCGAGATGGGTTCGCCGATGAACAGGTCGAAATTGGCGAATCCATCGATTTCCACTCCGTCCGCATAGGCGATATTGTCGTCATCCCACCAGTCGGAATTCATCCAGCTCCAGTGACCTACATTGCCGGTTCCGCGTACCGGTTGATCGGTGACCAACAGGTATTTTCCCTCGATTTGCGGAGTATCCAGCAATAACTCTCCCCGGGCGTTGTCGGAATGGTTTTGGATGGTTTTCTGGGCGATGGGTTTTTTGGCTACGGTTGTATCGTAATCGGTATCCCATTTGAAGAGATTCAACCGGTATCCCGCTCCGGTGCCATTCCAGGTGGGACTGGCTATTGCAACGCCCTGGAAGGGGAAATAGGCATAGAAACTGGCCGATAGGGTGGGATTATCCGACGAGGGGAAGGGAAACGGCGTCCAGGTCCCGGTCTGTTGATTCCCGTACATCCGAGTCCACTTGAGAGAAACATCCCCGTAGGGAACACCGTTGAAATAGGCTTCGCCGCCTTCGTATTTGCTTTCGTTATACAACCAGCAGCCGATCTGGTACGGATCGGTGGCGTTGGGATTGGAGTTGGTCGGTTCCGAAGCTTCCCACAGGTATTGGCCGGGAGGCAACTCCGAACCCGCCGCGCAGAGAAACCAGTCGTTGTCGTTGAGATTCACCAGAACGCTGGTTGCGAGGGGGGTCTGCGCCACGGTGGTTTCATAATTTCCAGCCCATTTGTAGAGCCGAATCGTCATGCCTTTTTCTCCGCTGACCGACCAGGTGGGGCCGTTGACTTGAATGCCCTCAAACGGTTGCGTGGCGGTGAACCGTTGCGCGCATTTCTGCCCGCCGTTCAGAGTAATAGGCGAACTTCCGCCATCGCCGGTAAAAAAATCTTCGACCAGGGTTTGCCCGAATCCACTTAGCGATACGATCGATAATATCAGGATCAAAATATGGCGCATCATTTCATTCTCCTTAAAAAGTGCATTTTTTCAAGCAAATCTATACAAGAAAACTCAAAAATTGGAATGGAACCCGGGGAAAATGCACCTGGGAAAGCGAGGTGATATTTTAGATTTTCAAGTCATAGGATTCCCCGGTGGGATTGAACGAGAGTTGTCCCGACCGTCGCCGCCAGTTCGGAACGGAGGATGCGCCGTCCCATCGATGCGAGGGGGATGTTTCGCGATTGAAACCAGTGGATTTCCTCTTCAGAAAAACCTCCCTCCGGCCCGAAAATCAGCACGGCGGTTTTGGCGTATTGGTTGTGTCTCCAATCGCCGCTTGGATTCATGCTTTCCCAAAACAGAAGGGTATGGATGGGGTCGATCGACTCTCTTTCGTACACAATCGATAAAGGATCGTCCAGGACTTCCACAACGGGAATCGTCGAGCGGCCGCATTGGCGGCAGGCTTCGATGGCGATTTTCTGAAGCCGGGGTTGTGCGTCGAGTGAAGGCAGGCACACGGAACGGTCGGCGCGATAAAATACGAGCCGGGTTGCGCCG
>CAZFOX010000836.1:0-2554 GCA_964520565.1 uncultured bacterium
TTGTTTTTTTATGGGATCGCGGCGATATTAATGTTTTTGGTATTATTTCTTTTAGGGGAAATTGCGATTCGGATTCTCACAGATCCCCCCCTGTTTATTGCCGATCCACAGTTTGGCTCTATTCTTCGGCCTAATAACAAAACCCGCTATATCCGGCGTGATGTGGATCAACAAATCATCACAAACCAGTATGGTTTCCATGATGAGAATTACCCTCTGGAAAAACCGCAGGGGACGTATCGCATTCTAATAATCGGTGATTCTTATATGGAAGCCTTACAAGTTTCGATCGAAGAGACTTTCAGTAAACTATTACAAAAGCATCTCAACGAACAGGTTCAGGATTATGCGATACAAACCATCAATATGGGAAAATCGGGACGCGGTTCTTTGGAAGAATATATGGTTCTTCGCCTGCTTGGATGGAAGTTCGAACCCGATATGGTTATTATGGCGTTTGTCATGAATGATGTCCGCGACGATAAAAACGCTTCGAAACAAATTATGCTGGATGAAAAGGGAATTCCGTTACAGTTTAAGACGGAAGGTATCTCTTCTCTTCCACTCTCTTGGAAAAGGCTCCTCCATCGATCGCATCTATGTTATTTTATCCTTGAGCGTTTAAGCATTCTCTACCAAAACTGGCAAAAATCTTCCTCTGGAAAAAACAAGGGAAAGAACGATAATCCAGTTCCAGTTCCCGTAGACGATCATTTCAATATCCTTCGGCAGGATTATTCCGAAGAAACATATGCCGCCTGGAATATCACCCGGCGAACTCTCACGCTTCTAAATAAGGAATGTCAAGAAAGAGGCGTTCCATTTATTCTGATGGTTATTCCAGCCGAGAGCCAGTTCCACACCCGTTCCACGCCAACAACAGAGTATTGGAAATTGGAAAAACCCTCGGAAAAACCGCAAGAAATCCTGACCGAATTGGGAAGGCATGTGGGTTTTCATGTAGTGGATCTTCTTCCAATCTTTAAAACGATTCCGGATCTTCCGATTCATTTCGAGGAAGGCCATTGGAATCAAAAAGGACACCGGTACGCGGCCAGAGCGATGGCCGATTATATATTGGAACACAACCTGCTATCGGATAAAAAAACAGATAATTCGGAATAATTACGATATATTTCTACAATAGAAATCCCATTATCAAGGAGGTTTTTTATGAAGGGCTTGTTTTATACCGGAGTGATTGTTCTCCTTTTTTGGGGGAATAGCTACATGGCATTTCCTCAACCCCTCGGTACTCCGATTATATTGAATAACGATACACCAACTTACGTAAATGCCGGATTGCTGTCTTTGACAGGAGATATACCGGCGATTCTTGCTCGAACCGGCGGAGAAGACCGCGAACCCCAATTGACCATCCTTCCGAACGGATCGGCCATTGTCTTTTGGGTGAATCGTAACGGCAGTCATCATATCAGCGGTGTGGATGGAGCGGGAAAACTACTGATGCCAGTTTTTGTTGAAGATACGGACATCGACATATTGGTCGGTATAAATACGGGGACTAACACCAACTGGACTTTATGCAAGGCGGATCCTCAAAGCGGAAAAATCTTTGCCGGTGCAACATTCCTTGCCTCTACTCTGACCGGATCGGAAGCCCAGATACCCGACACGGTATTGGATGCCGAAGGCCGAAAGGAAGATAACAGCCAGGGACATGGTTTTTTCCGATTGTTCAATAGCCAACTGGAAACGATCAGTGCCCCAATCTCCATTTCTGAATTCAGCGCCGGTCATCGGGAATGGGACGGATGCTGGTTGAATGATGGTAAATTTGTTATCGGGACTGTCTGCCAGGGTCATTCCTACGAGGTGGATCCCGATTATGGCACAGGGGGCACGAATGTCGTTACGTTGAATATCTTTCGGTCCGATGGAACCCGGTACAATTCGGAATTTTTTATTGACGATTTAACCGGCGAACAAAAGAATGTTCAATTGGGAGCATTGAGCGATGGATTTGTCTGCGTCTATGAAGATGACGATTCGCGTGTGAATGGCCTCGATCGATACATGGGAGCTATTTTTGATAATAATGGACAAAAATTGAACGATTTCCTCGCGACCGAAGAAATCGTTATCAACGGCGATGATGACGATCCGGCCAACGACCAAATGATCCGCATCCATCCCAGCGCTATGGCCGCAGGCGGCGGAGACCGGTTTGTCACGGTGTATGAAACTACCGCGCCGGATGGTATCGGTTTGCCGTCGGAGTTAATGGGTATGCCGGTTGTTCTGGCAAGGTTGTGGAACGCAAAGGGCGAGAAAGTTGGGCCTTTTATTCTCGTAAGCCAACATAACGATTTTCGCAGCGTTTCACGTAGCCGATGTGCGATGGCTGGCAATGGCTCTTTTATCTGTTCCTGGATCGATACGGGGGCGGATATCATTCAATTCACGGATAGCGTAATAGCACGAATCTTCAATGCGGATGGCACACCTGCAACGGAGGCGTTCGTCGCTCATCCACTCCCGGAATTCGCCGATACGCTGGGAGGTGATCCTTCTGAATCCATCCCCGCCATCC
>CAZFOX010000837.1:0-2545 GCA_964520565.1 uncultured bacterium
AATGCCGAAAAAGGCCTGCCTCCCGCCCATGGCGTCGTCCTGCTCAACGATGGGATCACGGGTGAGCCGATAGCCATCCTGAACGGTGCAAAAATCACCGCTCTGCGGACGTCGGCGGTGGGATCGTTGAGCATCCAGTATCTTGCGGACAAAAATGCTTCTCATCTGGGCGTGATCGGTGCTGGAGTGCAGGGATTCAACCAGGCCCTTTTCGCCTGCACGGTGCGAAAGTTTACCGACATTCATCTATACGATTGCCGTGAAAAGGTTCTGGACGACCTGGCGCATAAACTGGCGGCCCTGCTCCCGGGCAGCAGGGTCACCGCCGAAAAATCGTCCCTGGATGTTCTGGATCATTCGGATGTGCTCATCACGGTCACCAATACCGAGAAACCGCTCTTCCCGGATGACCGCTCCCTATTCAAGAACAAGCATTTCACAGCTGTCGGATCCTACAAGCCGGAGATGCGGGAATATCCGGAGGCGGTTTTCAGAAACCTCTCTTGCCTTCTGATTGACACGGAACATGCGCTCCATGAGACCGGTGACGTGATGACCCCGCTCGAGCGCGGTTGGCTCACCCGGGAACAGGTCATCCCCTTCGACCAGGTCGTCACAGGAGAACTCCAGAAAACTGCCAACGAGAATAAAGTGACGTTTTTCAAGTCAGTGGGCATGGCTCTCTTCGATATAGTGACTGCGGATCTCATTTACCGGAAGGCAAAGCAGAAGGGATGTGGAACCGAAGTGCGATTGTAAGCGCACCGGCCGGGCGCTGTTCCGTCGCGTGATGGGCAGGGCCACAGGCGTCTCATGAAGAGCAAGAAACAGCACCCGAGCATTTTCAATGACGTCATCGGGCCGGTCATGCGCGGCCCCTCGAGTTCCCACTGCGCCGGTTCCTTGCGAATCGGCCGGATGATCAGAAATCTGATGGGCGACAGCCTGCGCGATGTGCTGATAGAGTACGATCCGAACGGTTCTCTGGTGACCACCCACGAAAGCCAGGGTTCGGACATGGGGCTGTACGGCGGCCTTCTCGGTTACGAGACCTGGGATAGAAGGCTTTTGCATTACCGGAATGAGGTCAAAAAAGCCGGCATTGCCGTCAGGGTGAAATACGTATCCTATGGTGCAACCCATCCAAACACCTATCGGATTACGGCGGTCAACGACAGCACCACCCATCGCGTGACCGCACTGTCCGTCGGCGGCGGGATGATCGAACTCGTCGAGATCGACGGCGGAGAAGTCCGCATGCAGGGGGACCGCTGGGAAACCATCGTTTTCCTCTCCGAAACATCGGGGAATCCTGTCCGCGATATTTCAAGCCGGGCCCAGGTAGGCGAGGTCACTCTGCACAAATGCCGTCAACCATTCGTCCGGATATCGACGACAAGCCCGTTGTCCGCATCTGTGCTTCATAAGATCAAAAACCTGCCGAAGGTTATGCGTTTCGCCGTTATAGATCCGGTTTTGCCTGTCATATCACACCCCGATGTGAAGCTTCCCTTTACGAACGCCGGGGAGATGATCCGTTTCAACCAGAACAGAGGCCTGCCTCTTTGGAAATTGGCCGTCGCGTATGAAAGCGCGCGCGGAAACATTTCCGAGGCCAAGGTCGTTGGGAATATGCGGGAAATCGTCAGGATCTGCGACGCTGCGATCCAATCCGGCCTCAAGGGAACCCGGTACGCCGACCGAATCCTGCCAGCCCAGTCTCCGCTGTTCAAAAAGAAAATGACGGCAGGGAAGCTGATTGCCGATCCCGTTCTGAACCGCATCATCCTCTATGTTTCCGCTTTGATGGAAACAAAAAGCGCGATGGGCGTCATTGTCGCGGCGCCGACAGCCGGAGCCTGCGGCGCCTTGCCGGGGGCGATTCTGGGCGCCGGCCAGGCGTTGAAACGGACGGAAATAGCCATGGCCAGGGCCATGCTGGCGGCGGGCCTGGTGGGGGTTTTCATTGCCGGCCAGTCCACCTTCGCGGCCGAGAGCGCCGGCTGCCAGGCCGAATGCGGGTCGGCTTCCGGGATGGCCGCTGCCGGCCTTGTACAGCTCCACGGCGGGGATTTCCGGCAGGCACTCGGGGCGGCGTCCATGGCCCTCCAGAATTCGTTCGGGATGACCTGCGACCCCATTGCCAACCGGGTCGAGGCGCCGTGCCTCGGCAAGAACGTCATGGCGGCCGCCAACGCCCTGTCTTGCGCCAATATGGCCCTGGCCGGTTACGATCCGCTGATCCCGCTCGATGAAGTCCTTTCCGCATTCGACACGGTCGGAAGAAGCCTCCCGAGAGAGCTGCGATGCACGGCGCTGGGCGGACTGTCGGTGACGAAGACGTCGGAGCGGATCACAAGACGACTCCTCCGCCGCAAGCAAGCGTAGATAAAGGCTGATCTGGTATTGCCCCGCCAATGTCCGAAGAGTGTCTTGAAACGATGGAAATAATGGAGACGGGCTTTTCAGGATGGTCTGAAAAGCCCGTCTGTATTGGTGCCGAAGGCGGGGGTCGAACCCGCACGCCCCTCACGAGGCGCTGGAT
>CAZFOX010000838.1:0-2545 GCA_964520565.1 uncultured bacterium
GATGAGCCTCAGGCATTCGCGCATGGCCGGATTTTCATTAATACCCATACCATCGGCAACGACACCGGGCCCAACATGCGTTTTTTCAACGTGGCGGGTATGGGAGCGTTTCAGATCAGCGATTGTCCCTGGTTCGGCCATTTCCTGTCGCACGGCCGGGAGATCGTTTATTGTTCGTCGCTTCGCGATTATGCCGAGAACGTACGCTACTACCTGGATCATCCCCAGGAAATGGAGGCGATCCGCCATAACGCCCAGAAAAGGATTCGGGAAAACTGGACCTACGATCATTGGCTGGAGCGCATTTTTGAAACGGTTCAGGCAGAAAAATGAACCGGAGGGTGAAACGATAATAGCCCCAATAGAGATTGGAACCGGGCGTATTGTATAGGTGTTATATAACAGCATAACGGATTTTTTTAGAAAAATAAGGTTTCTTTTGTTATTTTATGAACAATTCCTCCCTATTATGGGGCGAAAAAGGGTGACAAAAGGGATTAATTCGGGGATATGGAGGTAGAATGAGGGATTAGAGTGCTATGGTGAGTTTGTGATAACCGGGGGCGATTGGAAGGCTGCCCTCACCCCATGCCCTCTCCCGGGGGGCGAGAGAGATAGGAGTTTCGCTCTCCCAGGGGGCGAGGGAGAGACTGGGAGTGCGGGCGTCCCCGCCCGCACGTGATTTCATAACCGTTCTTCTCCCCAGACTCTCTTCGGGGTGGGCAAGGGAGTTTTGAGAGACTCGTCACATCGTATTCAATGGGGATATACTGAAAAATGTATCGTCTATTTACGTTATCGGCAGCAAGCGCGGTTGTTCCCGAGAATGGGAGAGAGCGTCTCATTTAGGTTGTTGCCGGTCAGGGAGGATGGAGAAGATCGTGCCGCCCGAACGAAACCATACGTATTTTATGCGACTAGCGCTAAACCAGGCGCTTATCGCCCGCGCGCAGGGCGATATTCCCGTCGGCGCGGTCGTCGTGCGAGAAGGCGAAGTGATCGGGCGGGGACGCAATCAGCGGGAAGAGAAAAATGATCCCACCGCTCATGCGGAGATTATGGCCTTACGCGACGCCGCCGCCCAGACCGGCCAATGGCGGCTGACGGATTGTTCGCTCTATTGCACGCTGGAACCCTGTATCATGTGTGCGGGGGCTATCGTACAGGCGCAGATCGCCCATGTGTATTACGGCGTATCCGATCCTAAGGCAGGCGGTGTGGAAAGTCTGTACCGGGTATTGGAAGATTCGCGGCTTAACCATCAGGTATTGATTCACCCGGGAATTTTTCGGGAAGAATGCGAGCGGTTATTGAAAGATTTTTTTGAGAGGCTACGATAACACACGGTTTATGATGGAAACGAGTGTTTAGAGACCTATTCGGAGGGGTGGCCGAGCGGTTGAAGGCGCCCGCCTCGAAAGCGGGTATACGGGTAACTGTATCGAGGGTTCGAATCCCTCCTCCTCCGTTTTCCGATTGTTCTCTTGATCGGCAGGCGATTTTCCCTGCCGATCAGCGCAAAAATCCCAGAAATCATTTATCCCAGAAATCATTCCACGATCAATCCGGTTTTTCCAATTCTTCTGCAGGAATGGGAGTATCCTCGCGGACTTTGGCGAGGGCGTCGGCGACCGCAGCTTTCTTATCCCCTTCCGCCACTCCGGCTTCCTCGCCGGATTGTTCTTTTGCACCCTTATCTTTATCTTTCTTCCCTTTTTTCTCTTCGTGTTCTTTATAGGCAAACACATTCACTTCGTTTTTCAGCAAGGCAAAAATGGCTTTGCTGGTTTGGGTTTTGACGGCAAATTGCTGACCAAGGATGGTAATCTGGAGACCGGGCCAGGCCACTTGTTTGGCGACGACACCCACCATTTCCTTACGCGCCCGTTCGATTTCCTCCTTAACGAGATCCTGTTCTTCCTGCATGCGTTTGATCTGCGCCTGCATTTGCAAGCCGCCCCGGATGATTTTCAGGCGCAGTTCGGTCTGATCCGGATTTAATTTACCCTTGTCGCGCAACTGGTTGAGAGTGTTGGCGGCCTGTTGTAATTTTTTATAATTAGCCATCAAGGCATTGATTTTCTGGGCCTGATCGTTTTTGTTCTCGATCTTTTTCTGGAGTTCCGCGCCTAATTGAATCCGGGTTTTGACGCCCAGGTCGGAGCCAAGAATGGAGGCCGAGACTTCCTGTTCGGCCTGGATTTCTCCGCCGACGATGACCGCTTTGGCTCCTTCCACCAGGACGCGTTTGCCCGCTTTGACCACCGAGTTGGAGATCGCGCCGGTGACGATGACATTTTTTCCGGCTTCGACCGTGGCGTTGTTGATGAATTTAACCGTGATATCGCCGCCGGCCCGGATATGCGCTTTTTGATCGCCCTGGATACCGCCGTTGATATAGATATTTCCATCGGCATCCAGAATAGCAGCTTCCACGAGGCCGTTTACGTGGATATCCTGTCCGGCGTGGATTTTGAAATCCGACAAAACACTGCCGGTAATCATGACGGTTTCGTTATACGAAACATTGCCGGTTTGCAGATCG
>CAZFOX010000839.1:0-2544 GCA_964520565.1 uncultured bacterium
GGAGACCCGCTTGGCGTTATTCATCGTGTAGATGAAAACGGCATCGGCGCACTCTTCTTCGAAGGAGAAAGGGCGATTCTGGCGCGTCCATCGTTTGATAAATCGGGCCGTTTATTCGTTCCGTCAACAGATCGGCGGATCTTTATATTCAATAATATTGCGGGGTGATCTCTTTTTCCTCAAAAAGCAGCTAAAACTCTGGCTTTATGTAAATAAATAATATAAAGTGGAGGCAATTATATCGAGTTAATTCTGGCCAAAGATATATGAAATTTAGGTATTTGCAAATTCTTTCAAGACTCAAAACGCATTCAAAGAGATAAACTCGTAGAATCACCTTGAAAGAATCTACTCGAGTGTCGATGGTTAATAATATGAATCCGATTAATTCGAATGACACGGAAGATAAATCCAAGCGTCAGTTATACGCCTGTCTTGATAAAGAAAGCGGGAAAACCTTCTTTGCTTCTTTTATCGACCAACGTGGATATCACATCGATTTACGCTCTTCCTGGGTTACATCCCGGGGGAAAACCATCATTATCATGCCCGTCCCCGAAAATTGGGACGGAAAAGAATACGATCCTGCTCAAATTCGTGAATCGCCCGATGCCCGGGAAGGAAATGTCAGCCGCGCCGATAGCCGGGGACAGATTCAAATCCGGCTTTTGACCAACGATCAAATGGATATTTTGGATCAACTTCATTCCGGCCGAAACCGGGATCAAATGACTCTCGAACAATCCCACGCCGGGAAAATCGATATCCTGAAACTGGCGGGACGAGTCAGCATGGAGTCTATGGGACGCCTGCAATCGGCCTTGCGGACGGAACCTGGCAAACAACGGCTTGTACTGATAGATATGCGTGAACTGGGAACGATTCCCAGTGCTTGCCTGGGAATGCTTCATACCATCCTTCGGGAAGAAAAAGATAACGGCCTGGTCTTTAACTTCCTTGTCAAATCCAATAGCCGCCTCGAAACCGAGATTGAAGAATCGCGCGTTCTCGATCTCGGGCCGATGCATAATGATTATGAAACGGCCGTCGCCTATCTCTTGCGAGCGATTCTGGATTAATCACATCGGGTTGGAATACAATCCTTCCTCCAATAATGTGCGGATACCCCGGATTATTTGATTTTTACAACCGGAATAATAGGTTCTGCATGAAAAAAAAATCATACAAATTGAATATCTTTTCCTCTCGTTCTATTTCACTCCCCATAAAAAAAGGTAAAATAAACGTGTTTTTCGTAATTGGCGTCCGCCGCGGACAATCGTTTCCTGTCTTCTTTTCCCTGAATGGGAAGTGATTTTCGGCGGGGGAACGTCCAATTTCCAACAGGGCTCGTCAATCGAGGGAGAGTGCTACATGAAATTGGATGAACAACGGGATCGGGATATGCGGGAATTGGCAGTCAAATTGGGATTTCCAAACATGGATCCCGATTTGCTCCATCTGGCTTTATGCCATAGTTCGTATGCCAACGAACAAAATAACTGCGAAAATTTCGGGAACGAACGCTTGGAATTTTTGGGCGATGCCGTGGTTGGATTTACGATCACGGAGTCTCTCTATAACAATTACCCCGATTTGCGGGAAGGGCAACTTTCCAAAATCAAGTCGGTGGTTGTCAGCAAACGCATACTGGCGCAGCGCACGACAGCCCTGGGATTGGGCGATTATCTGTTATTGGGCCGGGGAGAGGAACAAACTGGAGGGCGGAACCGGTTTTCCATTCTGGGCAATTTGTTTGAGAGTGTGGTCGGCGCCATTCATTTGGCCTGCGGGATCGAAGCATCCAAACAGTTTGTCGGCGAACAACTCAACGCGGAAATCGAAAAGGCGGTTCGCGGCGAAAGTATTATCGATTATAAATCGCAACTGCAGGAAATGATCCAGAAAGAATTCGGCGTTTTGCCCACGTATCGCCTCATCTCTGCGATGGGGCCGGATCATGATAAAGATTTTATCGTCGAAGTGTTTGTCCGCGACAAACGCATCGGACGCGGCCAGGGAAAAAGCAAGAAACGAGCGGAAAAATCGGCTGCTGCCGATGCGCTGACTTATATGGAAAACGCCGTTTCCGCTGAAAGTGCATGAAGGTTCTTCCCCTGTATCTCCCCCATAAAGGCTGCACGCATCGGTGCGTTTATTGCAACCAGCCATTGATCGTCGGCCCCAAGGAAACACCGGAACGCTGGCGCGAACGGTTGGAATCGTTCTCCGCCGATCCGCGCGGCGAATGGGAAATCGCTTTCTTTGGCGGCACCTTCAGTGCACTCACGGCGGATGAGATGCGGGAATGTTTTCGATTCATTACACCCTATACCCGCCGGATGGGAATGCAGGGTGTGCGCATCTCCACCCGTCCCGACCGCGTTCCCGAAGAAACGTTGTCCTTTCTCCAATCCGCCGGTGTTCGGACAATCGAATTAGGCGTCGAATCGCTCGATGACGCCGTTTTGCGGAAAAGTGCTCGGGGACATACTGCCGAGGATGCCCGCACCGCTTGCCTTCGCATTCGCCACTTCGGTTTCC
>CAZFOX010000840.1:0-2191 GCA_964520565.1 uncultured bacterium
CTTTGCGTCCCCGGAAGAGAGAATGAAACAGGTATCCGGCGATCAAGAAAAAACCAACCGCCATGATATATGAGCCGATAGAAGACAGAACGTGATAAAACGTAAATTGCTCGGCATAGTTAAAGTACCGGCGCGGCATACCCTGGCTGCCCATTACAAATTGGGGAAAGAAAGTCATGTTAAAACCGATGAAAATAATCAAAGCCGCCAGCCTTCCCCACGCTTCGCTATACATTTTTCCGGTTATCTTTGGCCACCAATAATGGAGCGCCCCTAAAAAAGCAATCACGGTTCCGCCGAACATCACGTAATGAAAGTGGGCTACGATAAAATAGGTGTCGTGCAGGTGAACGTCGACCGCGAGCGCTCCCAGGAACAAACCCGTCAACCCCCCGATGCCGAAGAGGAAAATAAACGAGAGCGCGTAAAGCATCGGCGTATCCAGCCGGATCGATCCTTTATACATGGTCGCCAGCCAGTTAAATACCTTGATGGCGGAGGGAATGGAAACGCTGAAGGTCAGCAGGCTGAAAATCATATTCGCCATACCCGACTGGCCGCTGGTGAACATGTGATGCCCCCACACCAGAAAACTAAGCAGGGCAATGGCGATGCTGCTGTATGCGATGAAGGAATACCCGAAAATATGCTTGCGGCTGAACACCGAGACCAGTTCGCTGATGACGCCCATGGCGGGCAGAATCATAATGTATACAGCCGGATGCGAGTAAAACCAGAAAAAATGTTGATACAAAACGGGGTCGCCGCCCAGGCTGGGATCGAAAATCCCGATTCCCAGCGCACGCTCCACGATCAGGAGAAGCAGGGTGATTCCCAAAACCGGTGTCGCCAGAATCTGGATAATGCTGGTTCCATAAAGCGCCCATAGAAATAACGGCATCTTGAACCATGTCATTCCGGGTGGACGCAATTTGTGAAGCGTGACGATGAAATTCAATCCGGTAAAGATAGAACTGAATCCCAGAATAAATGCGCCAAACGTCAACCAATATACGCCCCAATACATGGTGGTCGTGCTGTATGGCGTGTAGAATGTCCAGCCGGTATCCACGCCACCCGCCACCATCGAAACAATGGCCAGCAGCGAACCGATGACGTACAGATAATAACTAGCCAGATTCAACCGGGGAAAAGCGACGTCTTTTGCACCCAACATGATCGGCAATATGAAATTGCCCAAGGCGGCGGGGATTCCGGGTATGATGAAAAGAAATATCATCACCGCCCCGTGCAGGGTAAAGAGTTTGTTATACGTATCGGCGTCGACGATGGTCTTGCCAGGTGTCAATAGTTCCGTCCGGATCAGAATCGCCATCATACCGCCCAGAAAGAAAGCGGTCAGGATTGAGATCAGATACAGAACTCCGATTCGCTTATGGTCGAGCGTCACAATCCACGACCGGAATCCCCGCGAATGAGTCAGATAATTATCTTCCGGCGTAGAGATGCCATGTGGGAATTCTGCCTGGGGATTTGAGAGAGCATCTGTTTCATGCATGGGTTTATTCATTCTTTAACGTTTTCAAATATTCGATAATCGCCGTGATCTCTTCCTCTTTCAGTTTCCCCTTGAAAGAAGGCATCACATTTTCGTAACCAGCCACGATTTTAACTGAGGGTTCCAGAATCGATTCGCGGATATAATTCTCATCGGCTGTAGCAGATGAGCCATCCTTCAACGCCTGCGATTCACCCCACAATCCCTTGAACGAAGGCCCGACATTAGCAATCCCATCCACTGAATGGCATTGCGAACACCGCTTTTTTATCAGATACCCGCCCGCTTCCACCGGCGTCATGTTGTTGAGCAGATTGGAAGCGTTTTCCAGCCATATCTCGTACTGTCCTGGCGCGTGGACAACCGCGTCGGCCAGCATATCCGAGTGTTGCGTCCCACAGTATTCGGCGCAGTATACGGGAAAGATTCCCTCCTGTTTCGCATGGACCCAGGCGCGCGTGTAACGGCCGGGGACGGCGTCCATTTTTAATCGAAAGGCGGGAATAAAAAGACTGTGGGTGACGTCTTCCGAACGAATGATCAACTGCACCGGCGTGTCGATGGGGATATGCAAGTTCTCGTCGATATACCCGTTGGGGTATTGAAACAACCAGTTCCATTTCTGCCCGGTCACGTAAATATTCAAAGCGTTGGCCGGAGCGATAGTCATGT
>CAZFOX010000840.1:2201-2544 GCA_964520565.1 uncultured bacterium
AGATAGGTTTTGAATCCAAAGTAAAAAATCAATAGCACTAGAACAATGGGGATTCCCGTCCAGATCAGTTCGAGCGCCGTATTGTGATGTGCGGACGGTTGTTCGATGTGTCCCTCCCTTTTTCGAAATCGGAGAACAAAAAAAACCATCAGCGAAACTATCAGGACAAAAAAGAAAACGCATATCCAAAAGATAAAATAGAATACCCAATCCACTTCGGGGGCCAGTGTGGATGCTTGCGGCGGCATCCAGAATGTCCCCGGCGATTGGGATAACAAATCCATCCATCGGGAAAATAAACGTGTGGAGATTCCGCTCAAGAGTGTAATCCCTCCACAAGCGT
>CAZFOX010000841.1:0-2539 GCA_964520565.1 uncultured bacterium
CATTCGCCGGATTCCAGTTGCCGAAGGCCTGGCTTCGCACCCTGTTAATGGAGGACGTTGCCTGATCTCCGATGGAGTATCTCAGTACCTCGCGTTTTACGACGGCGATCATCAAATGACCGTAGCCAAGCGGAAACTGGGAGAAACACAGTGGGAATTCGCTAAACTGCCGGAAAAAGTTGGTTGGGATACTCATAACCGAGTTATTCTATTCCTCGATCGCGAAGGTTATCTGCATGTAACCGGGAACATGCATGGCTCACCCTTGAAATATTACCGAAGCGAACGTCCTGGCGATATTCAGTCGTTCCTACCGATTCATACCTGGTCGGGCAAATTCGAAGAACGAGTCACCTATCCCGATTTGTTAATCCGCCGCGATGGTTCCCTTCACATGATGTACCGCTTCGGTGGCAGCGGCAACGGGAAGCGGTTGTTGGTGCATTATGATGAGAAAAGTAAAAGTTGGAGCGGAACCGGTGACGCCTTCATCAGCGGTATGGAACGCGATCCAACGTGTAACGCCTACCCATTCAGCGGAATTCAGGAAGACAGTCGCGGCGCTTTGCATATCGCCTGGTGCTGGCGCGAGACGCCCGATGTGGAAACCAATTTCGATATTTGTTACGCCAAAAGCCTGGACGGAGGTTATACCTGGCTGCGTTGGGATGGAGCGCAATACGAACTCCCCATCCGCCCCGAAAATGCGGAAGTGGTGGACGATATCCCTCAGAAAGCCGGTCTTATGAACGGCGGATCGCTCGTCATCGATCAAGATGGAAATCCATATATCGGTTACACCCGTTTCGATGCAAATGGCTTCAATCAAATGTATGTCGCTACCCCGGAAAATGGCCGCTGGACGGTCGTTCCGGTCAGCCAATTCGACAAACGCTTCTGGTTCGAAGGACGCGGTACAATTCCTCAATCTCCCGCCATTCCGCAATTGTCTATGGACGAAAACGAACGAATTCATATTCGCCAGGGGGGTAAAGAACTGGTTTTAACACGGAAACAATTGCTTGCGCTTCAACCGGGACAATGCCTCTACCAGGAAACAGCGGAGCAAAAACTGGGAATTCCCAACCTGCGCGCCACCAACATTGGTCCACTTCCCAGAGGACAAATACATTACATGCAGCAGGAAACCGATAAACCCAATCGCGACCGACGACCGGAAAATCCCAAACCGCCCACAATGATTTACATTGTGGAAGTCCTGGAATAGCAGTAAGAGAGAAGATCGATTTAGATAGGAATCCCCGATCTTCTCGATAGGGGGGGGGGCGTTTTATATTCGATGATGGTTGGTTAAAGGGAATAGCATGAATGAAATGATTATCCTGCGCGATCTGTCGGTGATCTTTGCCGTGGCCGTGGCGGTTGTTGCGCTTTTACATCGATTCGGAATACCCTCCATCGCAGGATTCATACTGGCAGGCATTCTGGCCGGAAAAGAGGGTTTGCAGTTGATCGGTGGAGTGCATGATGTGGAGGGAATGGCTGAGATCGGTGTGATTCTGCTGTTATTCAGCATTGGATCGGAATTTTCTCTGGAGCGGTTGCGCCGTTTGTGGCGGCCGATTCTAGCCGGGGGAATGCTTCAGGTTGGCTTAACAACCCTCATCATTTTCCTGATTGCCATCGCATTCAACTTTTCCTGGCAAACGTCCGTGTTTATGGGATGGCTGATTTCTCTATCCAGCACGGCCATTGTGTTACGGGGTCTGGAAAAACGGGGAGAAGTCGATGCACCGCACGGGCGTCTAACCCTTGGAATACTCCTCTTTCAAGATCTGAGCGTCGTTCCCATCATGTTTGCCATCCCCATTCTCGCGGGCGAGAATACCTCCCTTACCGGCCTGGGAATTGCCATTTTGCGATCGGTAATCATTTTATGCGGGGTTTTGATCCTGGCACGATTCGCCGCTCCCCGGATTTTGCATGCCATCGCTAGAACTCGGCAACGAGAACTTTTCGTTTTATCGGTTCTTTTGATTTGTATGGGAACGGCCTGGTTGGCTACCATGGCAGGCATTTCTCTCTCACTGGGGGCGTTCCTGGCCGGGCTGGTGGTGGCCGACAGCGATTACAGACATCAGGCGCTGGCCGATATTATCCCCTTTCGGGAAGGCTTTTCCAGCCTGTTTTTTATCTCGATCGGCATGATGTTGCATCCCTCCGCCCTTTGGGAGAATAGTATGGTTATTCTCCTGATCTTGGTGGGAATCCTGTTGGGTAAGGCGCTAATTGTTGTCGTTACGGGTCTCATCATGCGCTTACCGCTGCGTGTTTGCATTCTGGCTGGAGTAGCCCTGGCGCAGGTTGGCGAATTTTCCTTCGTTCTTATCCGCGCTTCATTGGGTACCAATCTTTTTGGGGGTATATTGGCGGAAAACATCATGACGGCGACGATTCTCTCGATGGTCATCACGCCATTTGCCCTCGCATTGGGTCCCCGATTGGCGGCGCAGGCTGAACGAGGTTGGTTCCTGGCGAGATTTCTCCATGTCAAGCAGAGTGATGACGTTCAGGAAAC
>CAZFOX010000842.1:0-2536 GCA_964520565.1 uncultured bacterium
GTCCAGAAATCGCCGAACGATTCGCCGGGACGGCGGTTCTGTACGAAATCCTGCAGATAACCGCGCACCAGGGCGGGAATGTCTTCCAGTTTGACCATTTTCTCTTCCAGCCCCGCCAGGCGGTCTCCGCGATGCGATCCGCCCACGTAGACGGTATACTGATTCGCCGATTTGCCCACGAAAGCGATGTCGGCATTGTAGGGGCGCGCGCATCCGTTGGGGCATCCGGTCATGCGGATCAAGATCGGCTCGTCCTGCAGGCCGAACTCGCGTAGAGTGGCGTCGATAGAGTCCATCAGTCCCTGAAAGACCCGCTCGCTCTCCGCCAGCGCCAGCCCGCAGGTGGGCAGCGCCACGCACGCCATGCCCACTTTACGCGCCTCGGTCATGTCCGAGGCGGGAGGGATATTGTATTGTCTCAACAAAGCGTCGACTGCGTCTTTCTGAGCGGGATCGATATCGCAAAACAGGATATTGCAATTGGCCGTCAGGCGGATCGCTGGCGCAAAGCGCTTGGCTATTTCGCGAAAGCCCCGGCGGTATTGTGCCGATTTCGAATCGTGAATACGCCCATCCGGAACCCAGACGCCTAGAAACAGGCGCCCGTCTCCCTGTTCGTTCCATCCCAACAGATCGGAAACCGTGTTCCACACCAACGGGTGGGGTTCCTCGACAGGTACGTCCGAATCCAGGCGGGCTTGCACTTCCCGCAGGAACCACTCGATGCCCCGTTCTTCGATCAGGTATTTCAAACGCGCTTTCTTGCGGTCTTCGCGGTTGCCGAAATCGCGTTGCGTCAGTACCACGGCCTTGCAGGCGCCGATGACGTAAGCGCGGGGAACGTACATCAGCGGTTTGGCCAGTGCGGGATAGGTATCCTTGCGCCCGTGCGACATTCCCATTCCCCCACCCACGAGAAACGTATACCCGCACACCGTGCCATTTTCTTCGTGGGGAACGAGACCCAGATCGTTGCTGTAAATATCGATATCGTTGCGCGGCGGAACCGCCAGGCCGATCTTGAACTTGCGCGGCAGGTAGGTATCGCCATAAATCGGCTCTTCTTCCGGTTCGTGTCCCAGATCCAGTTTTTCCCCATCCAGCCAGATTTCGCTGTACGCGCGGCTTTGCGCGGCGAAAGCGTCTTTGAGTTCCACCGCCAGCTGCCGGATATCCCGATAGGCGGGTGTATTTAGAGGCAGCGGCGAGGCCATGACATTACGCACCACATCGCCGCACGCGCCCCAGGTTGTGATACCCGACCGGTTGATGGCGGCGATGCAATCTTTCAAATCGCCCTTCAGGACAAAATGGAGTTGCAAACCCTGGCGCGACGTGATGCGCAGCGTGGAATTGCCGTATTGTTCCGCCAGGCCGTCGTGCACTAAATACTGTTCCGGCGTCAGAAAACCGCCGGGAATCTTGCTGCGTACCATAAATATATAGTACCGATCCAGTTTCTGTTGGCGGCGTTCGACGCGCCGGTCGCGGTCGTCTTCCTGATAGAAACCGTGAAACTTGATCAGTTGCTGATCGGTCTCATCGAATTTCGGCGAGTCGGATTTCAGCCCTTCGGCGATGGTTCCCCGCAAACCGCGGCTTTCCCGTTTGATCTGTTCCATATCCGGCATGGTGGTCAATCCCGTTTCGTTATGGATTCCATATTATAAATGCTGACGTAGTAATATCCTTATATCCTATATGCAATATAGATATTAACAAGGGAATTTCATTTTGCTATTTGCATAAAAACACATGGATAAAAAACGAGGGACCGAAGTCCCCCGTGTCATTGAAATTAAGGTAAAGTACGATCTTATCCCCCAAGTTGGGGGAGATACAGAGGGGTTGATCGCACGTACAGACATCCCCCTCCCAACCTCCACCAACTTAGTAGGCCGGCCTTCTATGCTCGTGGAATCTGATTATTGTTTTCCGTCACAACCTTTGCAGCACATTGGGTGTTTGATGAGATAACATTCGACTTTTCTTCCGCCCGTTTCGAATCTTCCATGCGAAGCATCTCAAAATAGGTATGAAGGTTATAGTTGCTTTCGGACGCCAGATGATCGCGTATCTTGCGCACTTCGTTTACAATCGGATCGTCAACCATTTTTCTCCTCCATTAGTTCCTCCGGCGTACAAATGAAAGGCATTTTCATATTCATCTCATAGCAAACCGCGGCGATTCTTTTAATCATGGGAGCGTTTGCCAGATGTTTGCAGTTCCATGTTAAAAAGTAATCGCACTGATGGGCTGATGCTATCGCAATATGCGCCGCATCTCCAAACGCACATTTGGGGATGATGTTTTTTTCAATCAACGCGCTGGCTAAATCCTCCGATTGCGGAGTGACTGGCAACACATTCAGGGCTTCAAGTATCTCCATCCTTTTTCTTATTTCTTCGGGATCACCCTTCAAGGATTCCTGTATCACGGCCTGAGAAACAACGCAGTCGAAATGACTTCTACGAGCGCTCCACCATTCAGATGTAATTTGCTGATGGGCGGCTACAATTAGATCGCGACTGGGGC
>CAZFOX010000843.1:0-2513 GCA_964520565.1 uncultured bacterium
GTTTCAATACACCGCCGTCGATCCTTATACTTTTTTCTATCTGCTCCGCCAGAATCATTCTCAAAACGATCCATCGGCCAACTTTCTGCTTCCCACATTCCTTTCCGACACGATTCCTTTGGAGATGGAGACCGGCGAATACTATCCTTCTACAGTTGTTATTCGTAACGACGGCTGGGATACCTGGAATCCCCCCGAAAACCAACCCAAAGAAGGATACCGCCTGACATACCGATGGTATTACCTGGACGAAGAAATCCCCGGAACGGGCTGGCACGACGCCTATGTTAAAACACCCGTCAGTTCGGGCGATCGAGCGAGTTTTAATCTGAATATTCTGGCCCCCGATCAACCCCGAGTTTACAAACTGGCCTTGATTTTTGGACAGGAGAATGTCCGGGAATCCTATCTTCGGAAGGAATTACTCATCGTCGTTCAATCGAAAGCGAGGTAATCCTTCTCCGGCGGGAATTGGAGTGAACAAAAAAATACTCATCTTTTCCCACTCATCCATTGAATTCCTGGAAAAACGGTGAAAAAATGCCTCTTCAGATTCGTTCAAGGCAATTCTGCCAGTATGTCTCTCAGTGGGAGTTTCAAGCCTTGAAAGAATTTACGGATACCGGAATTTCAAATATCTATGGCGAGTATCTATGGCGAGAATTGTACAGGGAAAGCAGGGCAAATCTCCATCTTCGTTGAATTCCCCTTGAGATTTGCCAAACCAAATCTTGCAAGTCGAAAGTACGAGTATGGATTTTGAATTCATTGAACGTGTCGTTCGATTGGTGGAAGAAGCCGATATCGGAGAACTGGAGATCGAGTCGAATGAGGGATTGCGTATTATCGTAAAAAAGCAATCTCCATTGGCAGCAGCTGCCCCGGCATCCATTATTCCTCCCATGATCGCCGGAACTTATCCTCCTCCCGTTTCCACATCGCCTCCCGTGGCCGCAAAAACCCCGGAAGTGGATGAATCGGTCGAAATCATAAAATCTCCTATGGTGGGAACCTTCTATCGAGCTCCGGCGCCCGATGCGCCCCCATTCATCGAAGTAGGCGATGTCATTCAGACGAATACCGTGGTTTGCATTCTGGAAGCGATGAAAGTCATGAATGAAATCAAAGCCGGCCTGGCGGGAACCGTGCAGGAGATCATGGTGGAAAACGGCCAACCCGTGGAATTCGGCCAACCACTCTTCAAAATTAAGAAATAAGTCACCCATGCCATAGAACCATCGCATTTCTCGAACACGATCCATCGAAGAAAGCGAGGGAAAATCATTGCATCGATCAAGGATCGCCAGAATCGGGTGGAATCAATTCCGATTCGTAAATTTCTCTCACCGAGCGTTCGTATGTTTAAAAAAATTCTGATCGCCAATCGGGGTGAAATCGCTCTCCGGGTGATTCGGGCCTGCAAGGAGTTGGGCATTTCCACCGTCGCGGTGTATTCGGAAGCCGACCGGGATGCTCTCCACGTTCGTTTCGCCGACGAAGCCGTCTGTATCGGCCCCCCCGCTCCCGCCGACTCGTATCTGCACGTGGCGCGCATCATTTCCGCCGCCGAAGTGACCGACTCGGAAGCCATACATCCCGGATACGGTTTCCTGGCTGAAAATCCCGGCTTTGCGGAAATATGCAATTCCTGCAATATCGTTTTCATAGGCCCCTCTCCCAAAGCGATTCATATGATGGGCGATAAATCCCGCGCCCGCTCGACCATGCAGGCCGAAGGCGTGCCCACCATTCCCGGCTCGAAGGGGATTGTGGAAACCGCCGACGACGCGATCTCGCTGGCGCGCGATATCGGTTATCCCGTCATGATTAAAGCCGCCTCCGGCGGCGGGGGACGCGGCATGCGCGTCGCCCATACCGACGTCAGCCTTGTTCAGGCCTTTATCACCGCCCAATCGGAAGCCGAAAAAGCCTTCGGCGACCGGCGTCTTTACCTGGAAAAATTAATCGTCGAACCCCGCCATACCGAAATCCAAATTCTGGCCGATCAACACGGCAATGTGATCTACCTGGGCGAACGCGATTGTTCGCTCCAGCGGCGTCATCAAAAAGTCCTGGAAGAATCTCCCTCGCCTGCCGTGACCGAAGAAATCCGCGCCAAAATGGGTGAAGCCGCCGTCCGTTGCGCCAAAGCCGTGGGCTACCACAGCGCCGGAACCGTCGAATTCCTGCTGGACAAGGATAAAAAATTCTATTTCATGGAAATGAACACCCGGGTGCAGGTCGAACATCCCGTAACGGAAATGGTCACCGGCATCGATATCATCAAAGAGCAAATCCGTATCGCCTACGGAGAAACCCTGGCGTTCCGGCAGGAAGATATCCAATTCAAAGGCCATGCCATCGAATGTCGAATCAATGCGGAAGATCCCGCTCATCAATTCCTGCCCTGCCCCGGCAAGATCACCGGTTTTCATATCCCCGGCGGCCCGGGCGTTCGCGTCGATTCACACGCCTATAGCGAATATATTGTGCCCCCTTTTTACGAGTCGTTA
>CAZFOX010000844.1:0-2508 GCA_964520565.1 uncultured bacterium
ATGATGAAGACTTCATCCATCCCCACATGGACGGCGCTGGCCTCGCAGGCATCTGCCAGTTCGTCGATCAGAGAAAAAACCACCTCGTGAACCTGGGGATGCAGCGGGCAATAGCTCCGGCAATAAATATCCTTATTATTCGGATATTTGCCGGGCGTTTCATCGAATTCGGGATATTTTGTCAAAAGCAAACCGGTGTGTTCCGCCCACGATTGATGCCCCAGGCAGTTGAACTGGGGAATGAGTTGGATTCCACCTTCGCGGCAGGCCGCCAGTATTTCCTTCACATCCTCCTTACTTAGTACATTATTGCCGGCCAGTTCGGGATGTTTCTGAAATTGGAAATTATGATTGAATTCCATCACAAGCGTGTTGACGCCTTCCTTGGGCAAAACCTCGCGAATGAATTTAAGACAGAGGGGTAAAGAGTCTTTGCCGGGAACGCCAAAATGAATCCCCCGGATGGGAAGAGGGGCCGAAACCGATGCCTTACCCATAACCAACAATAAAACCAGACAAATTTTTCCAACGATATTGAACTTCATGAAATCCTCCTGTCCTTCGCTTTTATTCGAAATACTGCAGGTAATTCAAATTTCGATACAGGCAAATGAATGTTATAAGAGAGATGCTATCAGGTTGCGCTCGCCGGCTAGGAATGACACCATGCAACATTCTCTAGGATCACCTGTCGTAATACATTGGGATCTTGGAATCTCTTCATGGCATCCAGTATTTCAATGCCCGCCAAACGGCCTTCGCGATCGTAATCTGCCGCGATGCCTTCGGCTAGATGTTGTGTTGTAACGGTTGTTTCTTGAAACCGGATGTAGAGTGCATCCACTTCTTCATCATAGGTAATTATCATCTGACTCTCCGAATATTTAGCCAAAGATATTTGAAATTCAGGTATTTACAAATTCTTTCAAGGCTCTAAAAGTAATATACATAAACGGTAACCACGGTAATCTCGTCTTCTTCCTCAACCAATATGGGGCGAATTTGTTGGGTATTGTAATATTTATCATTCCATTCCCGCTCAAATATAAAATTCCTGGTGCACTCAAGGCGTTCAAGCTCTGCTTGTTTCCAGGGTTATGAACGAATGGTTTGGATTACATCTGCCTCGGTCGCACCACGAAAGCGTATTTGTTGCCGAGCGTGTCCCGATAGTCGTATCCGTTTATTTTTTTCGTCCACTCCCCGGTGTCCTTTTCAAATTATAATAAATATTCCCCTCCAGTACGCAAAAAAGATTTAATACCCGATCGCACAACCATCTTTTCGTGGATCGCTTCCCGCGAAATAGCGCATGGGATTTTCTTCCCGCCAGATGGCCTGGTAGCCGCCGTACATTCCCGCATCCCGCTCCGCGATTCTGTGTCCCATTGCTTCCAGGCGGTGTGCTGTTTCATCGGAGATTCCCGCTTCCAGACCGATACGGCCGCCGTTCGTCATCGATCCGCCCCAGGGATTGCTGCTACCGTAATGCTCCACGCGCGGTTGTTCGCCCGCCTGCTGGAGCGACATCTTGAAATCGATCCAATTCATAAGAACCTGAACGTGTCCCTGCGGCTGCATGTCGCCGCCCATCACGCCGAACGCGCATTTCGGCATTCCGTCTTTGGTAACAAATCCGGGGATGATGGTATGGAAAGGACGCTTGTGCGGTTCGAGGGTGTTCCGGTGTTTGGGATCGAGACTAAAGGAACGTCCCCGATTCTGCAGGCAGAATCCCAGGCCGGTGGGAACTTCACGGGAGCCGAATCCCCAATAAATGCTTTGAATCAACGAGACCATATTCCCTTCCCCGTCCGCCGTGCAGAGATAAATCGTGTCACGGGAACCATCCAGTCCCCCCGGTTTCACGTCGGTAGAAGCGCGCTGCGGATCGATCCGGCGCGCCCGTTCCCTTCCATATTCCTTCGATAGAAGCCACGCCAGCGGCACATCGGCACGGTCTCTATCCGCGTAATAGATCGCCCGGTCTTCGAAAGCCAGTTTCTTGGCCTCAATAAAGAGGTGCAGGTGTTCGGCGGAGTTGGGTTGTAACGAGGCGATGTCGAAGGTCTCCAGCATATTGAGCATCTGCAGAGCGGCGATTCCCTGCCCGTTGGGTGGAATTTCCCATACGTCGAATCCCCGATAATTCGTAGAAACCGGTTCGACCCAATCGGCTCGATGTTCCTCGAAATCGCGCAAAGAAAAATACCCGCCGCGCTCCCGGGAATAGCGTACGATCCGTTCGGCGATTTCTCCCCGGTAATATTCATCTGCCCCGCCCCGCATGAGAATCTCATAGAACCGGCTCAGATCGGGATTCGAGAAGACCTGCCCGTACTCGGGCGGCTTACCGTCCATCAGATAGGTTTCCGCGGCGTTAGGATATTCGCGGAAATCGTTTGCCGCACCCTGAAAGTAACCCGCGATGATTTCGGTGACCACGAATCCTTCCCGGGCGTATTCGGCGGCGGGAGCGAGCGCTTGTTTGAATTTCAATTTTCCGAA
>CAZFOX010000845.1:0-2508 GCA_964520565.1 uncultured bacterium
CGGTCCGGGCCTGGAACCGGCGGCCGCCGTTCCCGCACCGGTATCGAAGGTTCCTTGGGTGACGGCGATATCGCGTTGGTTCTGAATACCCGAATTCATCGTCAGCGTTCCCGGATCGTTTCCGGCGACGATCTGCGCGGAGCCTTCCTGAACGCGGCGGATATTGAAGAAATTCTCTCTCGATGTCAAATTGCTGGTATCGATCGTGACGCCCCGGTCAGGCGTTCCGGGGCGAATTCCGGCCGTAGAGGCAAAATCGCCGTTCAGGAGGTTGTTGGAGGCGAATTGAGTCGTTCCGGCAATGCGGTTGATTTCGTCGATATTTTGGTTGATTTCCAATTGAATGGATTGACGCGCCTGGTAATCGAGAACGCCGGTATTGCCCGCCTGGACAGCCAGTTCGCGGATACGTTGCAGGTTATCTTCCACGGAACTGATGGAGGAATCGGCGACATTAGCGAGATTGATTCCCGTTTGGGTGGCGTCGAACGCTTCAAAAAGCCCCTGGAATTGGGTCTGTAACCGAGTGGCAACCGATAAACCCGCCGCATCGTCTGCGGCGCGATTGATCCGAAGACCGGAAGAGAGTCGATCCATATTGGTTGAGATGGATCGATTCAACTTCAAAAACGAATTGAGATTCATTAATGAATCGATGTTGGTATTAATCCGTGTCATGATACATCCTCCTGAACCGATGCCCGATGGATACGGCCTTCGTGCATCCTTGTTATTTTAGTATCAAATAGGTTTTATTTCCAAACATTTTTCTTTGTTAACTATTCGTACGGAACGTTATGGCAAATCGAACAGGATTTTCATAATGGCCTGCGGCAGACTGTTCGATTGAACCAGAACGGCGCTTTGCGCCTGGAGCAGAACCGTGTTCAATGTCAATTCCGTGGTCTCCTGGGCAACGTCTGCGCTGACGATTTGGGTATAAGCGTTTTCCAGGTTTAACGCCGTCGTATCGAGAGTTTCCAGTGTATCGTCCAATCGGGATGAAAAAGCGCCCAACCTTCCGGCGAATTCATTGACCTGATTGAGTGCATCATCGATAATCGCGAGAGCGTTGGTCGCTCCTGTGGCGGTTGTTACATCGATGCTATCCAGATTGTTGGCGGCGCTGGTGCCAAGGTTTTGCGAGCGCAAATCGGCGAAAAGAAACTGTTTCAAATCGCCCCGGTCGCCGCCAATCTGGAAGGTGGCCGCCTTGGTCGTGGTTGATAATACCAGAGTGGTTCCACCGGAAGAGTAGGGAGCCGTGATATCGAGGATGGCATCGAAATCGAGTGTGACTTGTTGATATTTCTGAATGGGATAAATGGAGGCTTCTCCCGAAGTAAAACGCACGGCTTGATCCCCATTTTGAAACGTAACTGCCATCCCATTATTAAGCGTTCCCACAAATTCCTTGGCCGTGGTCTGTAACTGATCGTTTCCAGCCACAAAACCGCTGCCGACTCGGAATGTTACCTCTGGATTAGGGCCTCCTGACGCATTGACTCCCTGTAAAGTTACTACCTGCCCCGCATACACTTCCTGGGCGGCTCCACCATCGATGGATACGGTAGCCGTTTCCTTAGAACCAGCCTGGCTTACATTCGAATTAACGGTCTGTACCGGACCGGTTATAGAGGTAACTATAATTTGTAGATTGGTGGAGGATGTGTCCGACACGTCGTCGTACATTTGAATGAATCCACCGGCGAAAGTGGCGATAGCGCCGTTAAAACCATAACTGGTCATGCTGCGATCCCGGTTGTTCAATTCCTGAATAAGCGAAGCATAGGTATCGATCAATCCATCGCCTACGCCACCATCCACGCCGACCGTATAGGTCGTTGTGAAGGTGGTTCCATCGGGATCCACACCATTAATCTGAAACGTATCGCCATCGGAAAGGGAAAGACCGGCCAGAGAAGAACCATTAATGGCAGGACCGCCAACGAATTGCGTGGCGGTGACAATCTGTCTTTGTTCGGCTGCCACAATGTTACTGACGGAGATGTTGAATGTTCCCGAGTCGAATGTCGAACCCGTGATGGCGGTAAAGTTATTGCCGATCAATGCGCCGGTGGCTGTGATTGCGTCTTGGGGATTGTAAATGGTGGCGTCGCGGATCATTCCAAATGTGGTCTGAATGTCGCCAGAAGCGTTTTTCACCGTGAAATCGATATCGAATTGAGAAATATTCTGTGCGGCTCCGTTGGAAAACTGCAACCGTCCGCTGGCGTTGAGTCCGACCGTCGTTTCCAAAACACCCGTTCCATTAATGCCGATATTCGTTTCCTCTGCGTTGATGGTTGCCTGGATTGCGTCGATTAAATCCTGGACGGTATTTCCGGCTGTGATGGTCAACGCGCCGCTAAAAAATGTTTTGCCGTTGGCCAGGTATCCCGAATAGGAAATCAGGCCGTTTGTATTCAACGTAACTCGATTGGCGGTCAAAGTGGAAAGCGTATCTCCCGCCACGGCCGCCACCGCGCCGTTCATGAATTGTCCGGT
>CAZFOX010000846.1:0-2495 GCA_964520565.1 uncultured bacterium
CATTCCTGCGTCTTGGAAACCCATAAACACGTTCAGAATGCTTTAGCCAAGGCCAATCTGGCTCCCGCCGGTATTGACCGCGTGTTGCTGGTTGGAGGGGGGACGCGGGCCTGTCTCGTTCAGTCCATGCTGGAAGTTTTGATGGGGCAGAAGCCTTGCCGCGATGTCGATCCCGATCTTTGCGTTTCGATCGGCGCGGCGGTGGTGGCGCATGAGATGAGCCAACGGGATGATGCGCCCAAGTCTGTTAAGGAATACGGGAAAATGCTGCCTCCCGCACCTTTCCGCACGCGAGACATCAGTTCGTTTCCCGTCAGCATCGTGGTGGTTGCCAAAGATCACACAACCCGGGTGCATTCGGAGATGATCAAGGCCGGGAATCCCATTCCCGCCAGCGTGACGGATCGCTTTCACCCAGTGGGGGATTATGCGATGTCCGTCCGTATTTGGGTGACGCAAGGAAAGAACGGTGAACCGTTTTCCGAGAGCCAGGCGGTGGCCAGTTTTGATCTTCCTATCGCTCCTTTGCCGGAATGCGAAGGAGGGGATCGCATCGAAGTGACGTATTCGCTGGATGAGAGCGGCATCGTGGTGGTGAAGGCCAAAGACCATGTTTCCGGTAATGTGGTGGAAGGTAAGACCGCGACCAAGGTGGCTCTCAAGAAGGAAACGATCGATCGGGAAAAGGACGCCCTGATTCGCAAAATCGCTTGAGGAATTTTCGTGAATCCTAAGGGGTTTGGTTTTTCCAGACCCCTTTCTTCTCCCCCAATTCGTTTAGGAGGTTATGAATGATGAACATGATCGCCCAAAAAATCCAACATTGGTTTTTACCCAGCCAATCGATGCTTTCGAATGCGCCGAATATTACGGCTCTGGTATTGGATCAGTCCACCAGCATGGGGGATTCGGATTGGAAGCCTTCGCGGATGGCCGGCGTGAAGGAGGCCGCCAATCAATTTTTGTATGTGAAGCGGCAATGCGATCCGCAACACGTCGTAGCCGTAATCAGTTTTGATTGTGGGGCATACCTCCAGGCAGAACCCGTGCCGGTTTTCCAAGGGTTTCAATCTTTGCAGAAAAGCATCAAGAAACTGAAACCATCGGGTGGAACCAATATCGACGCGGCTCTTCGCGCCTGCATCCCCGTGCTTTTCCCAGAACAGGGGCAATCCACGAACTTTAATGGAATACCCCATTATTCGAAAAGATCCATTCTTCTTGTTACGGATGGCGAGGGAGGCGATCCCCGTGAAATTGCCAAGTGGCTTAAGCGCAACGACGTGCGCCTGGAATGCATCGGCGTCGGTGGTTCGCCCAAAAACATCAATGAGAAATTGTTGAAGGAAATCGCATCGGTTGAGAATTGGCGCGTCCTGTACCGCTTTATTGGGGACAAGCAGGTGTTGGTTCAGCATTTTGGAGAATTGGCTCGTTCGCTGTGAAAGCGAGTGATTCATGGACGTCAAAGTGGCTTCCAAGATATTGAATTGTCCGCCTCCTTATACTTTGCAAGGAGTGCAGAAGGCCTATCAAATTGCGGTTGCCAGAATTAATGCGGGTGGGATGAGAGGTGAAAAACAGCGGGATTCCCGGGCGAAGTTGTTGAAGGATGCGGCCGAGGCCAAAATTACCTTGATAGCCGCAGTTCAACAATAATCTTCCGGTGCTTCTTATCAGTCGGCTTTCCCACCAAATACGCCTCTCGTTCCCCCGCTAAATTCGACCTCCAGGCCGGCTTCCTCGACTTCGTCGAATACAAGATTTAATCCATCGCCGTGGGGAAGGCCTGCTTCGAATCCACCCCCGATTCCTTTTCCCGTTCCTCCCCTTTCGTCGGTTAATCCTTGGGCACGATTTAAATCATGGTTTCGTTATTGGCGAGTGGCTGCCGCTGTATTTCTGATTGCACTCATGACTTATTTTGGAGCGGTTGGTCTGAGATGGTACTTCTATTCATTACACTTGCACGGGCAAGGAGATACTTATGGAGTTGCCGTTCCCTATTCATTTCCAGAAAATCAAAACCCAAAATCCAACACTCAAAAACAGTCTTCCTCACAACAAGCAGCGATGAATAAACCGCATAGCAGCCCGTCGGCCTATCAACGGACAAATGCCGTGGTTGGATTCGGAACGGTTCGGGTGGAGTCGTACCCGTGGAGTGAGGTTTTCCTGGACGGCCAAAAAATTGGGGACTCCCCGTTCCCGCAGCCCGTCTCCGTTCCGGCGGGAGATCACACCATGAAGCTCGTGTTTCGCAGCGCTCCCGCAATGGAATTTACGGTAAATATCCCGAAAGAGGGCGTGACGCGCGTGCAGTTCAACGCCAACACCCGCTCTTTGCAGGTGCAGTGATTTTTTTTCCGAAATAATTCAAAAAAACCGGTGGCAATCCCTTATTAATGATTGGAGCACTCAAAGCAGATTCATAAGGAGAATTCTCATGTCCGTCAATCATTTTGTTGGTATTGGACGCCTTACCCGCGATCCCG
>CAZFOX010000847.1:0-2494 GCA_964520565.1 uncultured bacterium
ATAGATACATTACCAAACAGCATGCCGTTGAGCGCGTCCCGGTAATCGGCCGCCGCGCCGGCGGTCAGGAAGCGCCCGGCGGTGACAGCGATGTCGGTGGCGTTTTTCAGACCGGTGGCGTAGATGGCCTGGCCGTCCTCTTTCCGGGCGGGCAGCAGGTTCTCCATACCGGCGTTCGTGCGGATGATATTGAGAATTGAGGTTCCACCCCTCAAGTTGCTGGCGTTGGGATCGGCGGAAATTCGGACGCCGATTTCATCCTGACCCCGGCGGATTTGGGTGATGTTGGCGTTGTCGCCGGTGAACAGAATGCGCGAACTGAAACGGGCGGTGCTGGCGATGCGGTTGACTTCGTCGACCTGCTGGAACACTTCGTCCTGTATCGCCTGAATCGCGGGGGCGTCGTTGGTGCCGGTGTTGCCCGCTTGAATGGCCAGTTCGCGGATGCGCTGCAGACTCGACACGAGCGAGTCGAGAGCGGCTTCGGTCGTGTTGGACATACTGATGCCGTCTTCGGCGTTCCGTATCGCCATATCCGTGCCGCGAATCTGAGTGCGAAGACGTTCGCGAATGGTCAGTCCCGCCGCGTCGTCGCCGGCGCGATTGATACGGAGGCCGGACGATAATCGCTCTATGTTTTTGTTGAGTCGGCTTCCGGTCGTGTTGAGGTGCCGGACCGCGGAGATTGCAGCGGCATTATTGTTGATACGTGTGATGCCCATGATCGTATCCTCCCTGATACTTGGGGACCGGCAATCCTTGCCGGTTATGGCCGGTTCCTTCTTTCCTTCGGGAACCGTTAAGTGTGTTGCCCGCCCTTTTCGGAACCTTTCGGTTTCGGGGTTCATCCGTGAACCCGGGCGAAGATCATATAAAAACCCTGCACGACCTCAACCTAATGGAAGATCAATATCAGTTGGTTCGCATCCAGTTATCGGCGCGCCACGGTCGGACTTGAGATGTTTTTCTCGTTTTTTTGCGCCGGTGTAAGAGACTTTTTCCGAATGCTCCCTACGGTATCGACCGATAATTTTCGAACTTGAGAAAACCGGAGAAAAAAAGAAAAAAAACCTTTGATCCAGAATGAATGGACTCCATTCACTTTTTTGCCAGATTATTAGTAATAATTCGCATCAGGGTTCATAAACAGGCCAATCTCGGATTCTCACCGGCTCGGGGGTGGGCGTCGGAGGCGGCGTGGGCGTCTGGGTAGGCGTTAGTGTGGGCGATGGCGTCGGCGTGGGAGTCGCCGCCGGAATCTCCTCATGGATCAGTAGAATCGATTCGGCCAGACGATTGTCCTGATAGACCGCATTGAAAAATAGCGCGTACTTTCCAAATCCATTCCAGGCATCCTTCGGAATCGTCCCCTGCCAACTCCACGAATCGGGATGCCGGAGCAGATCGTACTCGGGATAATGGACCGGAGTGGCTTCTTCGTTCTCTTGACCGACAACAGTCACCCATACGCGTACCGGTTCCGCCCCTTCCAGAATATCCACCCTTACGGCAAGTCCCTCCGGATCGATATCCGCTGTGGCGCTTAATAGGGTCGGCAGGGATGCCGCCCGGGACCGGCCAACGCTCCCCGGCGGCCAATATACCAGCCTTTGGCCAGGCGGCTGTCTTTCTTATCCGAGATTCCATCTCCATTCTCGTCCATCATGGGAGTGGTTTTACCAAGTAGATCGCTCATTTTTGTCCGAGCGCTGCGAAACGACTCGTACAAATTGTAACCCTGAAACGCTTTCCCGAATAACTCCCGGCTGAAGGAAAGATTGGCGCCCCCTCGCAAGTAAAAACCCCGATCGTTGGATGATGCCCCTGCCAGGATTACGCGGCTGTAAAATTCGGAATTCCGATTGGCTTCAACGAATTTTCCTGCGTAAGGACAATCGGCGATTAGTATGATTTCGAGGGCAGGATTCTCGGCCTGCAATTGGTTCAGAAGACCGATTAAGTCCGTCGCGGATATCGATTCTCCTGCATCCAATACAAAATCGCCGTCCGGCGAGCAGTCTCCCACTATATATATAAGTAACCTTGCGGGAATTTGCGAATCGAACGATTTGCAAGCCAAAACCAGTTCTTCTTTGAACTGACTTGCCGGGATGGGATTATCCCTTCCCAAAACGGTCAGGTTATTTTCGTATCCGCGTTTATAGCATACATCGATCGAGTACTGCACTTCTTCCTGGGCAAAGGTGCGCCATTCACCATCGCCCGCTATAAGTATCGCCCGAAGTTGAAGTTGTTCTTCTTTTCCGGTCTCCTGGTTGACCGTAAAACTGGCAAGGGTGGGTCGTGAAACTCGTTCGTAGGGATAACGGGCTGTGAAACTGATCACATACAATCCCTCCTCTTCCAGAGGGGGAATCTGACCGTTCCAGACAGCGGGATTCTGCGGATCGGAATGTAGTGAGATTTGCTGGATGGTCTGGTTTGAACTGATGGCTTCTCCCGCGATGACCGGAGGAGCGGGGGGACGTAAATT
>CAZFOX010000848.1:0-2492 GCA_964520565.1 uncultured bacterium
CCAACCATCCCTATATCAAGGTGTGTGCCATTTTAATAAAAAAGGATTATATGACAGGGATTTTTGTATAAGTTATTGAAATTAATTTATTTATGTTATTGGTTTTTTTTTGTGGATTTATCAAAAGGAACACCCCAGTTTGGATGCTGGGGTGGAAAAATTTGCCGATTCAAATGGGGTAAGAGGAAATTCTGTTTCTTTATTCTGCTACCATGACAACCCCTTCCTGGATTTCCCGGCCTTCATAGGCGTATCCCGGTTTAAGAACGCGGCAAATGAGACCTGGATCGATGTCGGAGGAAGGCTCTGTACCCGAGATATGGACGTAGGTTGGATCGGGTTTCGTTCCAATAGCCGTAGTGTTCTGCAAAGGCATTCTTTCGATTGCTTTGTCAAAATCGTCTGCCGCCTGTTGCAATGGTTTATGGATAAATAAGAAAGTGTTTTTTAATACACCCAGATTTCCTTCGTCCACCTTTTTTTCCATAAAGCGCATAGTAATCCTGAATCGTTCGTACTGAGTTAATATATCTGCCATCCGGTCTTCGCGGATTGAAATCGTTTCTTTCCCATGATAGTTAAATACTTGAAAAACAAGGGATTCCTCTCCATAAGGAAAAGGACGTGGACGCCCTAACCGGGCGGTATTTTCTCCCGACTCTGCACTGACCGTCTCGTGTACAGAAGAGAGAAATCGCAGTAAATGGTCGTAACATCGCCGAATCGCTTCTCCGATATCGCCGCCGATGGTGGCCGAATAGCGTTGAAACTGATCACAGGCTTTTGCAAATCCGGGATCCATTCCCTGAGGTTTGGGAGCAACAAGTGCGACCATGGTTTTCCAACTTTCGGCAGGAACGTATAAATCGCGGGGGCCGGTAATCATGAATCCTTGTTTCCTTTCCATTGAAACCTTTTCTTCCAATTACCATAGCCCCAAACGGAAAACTCAACAAGCGAGAAGATGCTTATCCCCATATAGATCGATAATAATGGCTCTAGAGGCATTCGAAAGCGGGTGCGTGCGAAAAAAATCAGGCATGCCAGCGTATAAAAACCGATACATCCAAAAATAAAGCCGTGCCGCAATCGTTGCTTAATCGCATAAGCAATTCCCGCCAGGGCGAGGAGTGAAAACCAGGGTTTCCAGCGGATCAACGGCCAGGCCGAATCGGTAATAAACCGAAGACCCTGTCCCTGGTTGTATTCCTCCCAGGGCCACGGTTCTTTATCCAACATGAATAAAAAGAAGAATTTCCAAGCGGCCCGAGTCACTGCAGCCTGGGGATCGTTAAGAATATGCATCCAACCCAACCGGGAAAAGAGGCGGTCTTCTTCCACTTCATTGGGGCCGTATTTTTTTATAAATTCCTGCCGTATTTTTTCTTTATATCCGCTTTCGTAATATCCAAATGTGGGATTGTTGCCAATAAACAGGTTGATTCCCGAATTGGTCGTGATAAATACAAAGGAATGAAACAACATGATATTCCGGATTGTCCATGGGAGAATGGGGAGTATCCAGGCGGTCAGAGGCGCCCAGCCCGATCGAATCCAGCGATGCCTCGGGATCGTTGTAACAATTTTCCAGGCCATTACCGGCAGCCAAAACAGGGCGATGGGACGCGTAAGAGCTAATAAACCGAGTAGGATCGAGAAACACGTCCAGTTGAGAATTGAACTGTTTTCATCCAGATAAAGACTCCATAATATCCATCCTAAAAACAGGACAATAAAGAAGGTTTCGGTCATAAACACCGAGCAGAAAAAGAGGGGATATGTTTGAAATGCATAAAAAAGACCGATGAGAAAAGCGATAATAGGAGAGGAAGAGACCGACGAACCGGAGGAGTGGTTATAAGCCAAAAATTGTAGCAACCGCAGTGTTATTCCATAGACGAGAATGGGGGATAAAGAGCCGATGACGGATTGAAAAAGGCGAAGCATCAGAAGGGCGTCGCCGGGAAGAATGCGTAAACCGAAAGCCAGAAATAAAGGATACAAAGGTGCGCGGTAGGCCAATCGATCTGGCGATTGCGCCAGGTAATCACCTTTTAACAGGTTCACCGCGCACAGGTAATAATCCTCCATATCCGAAAAGTGGTGCGGGTGTTCTACTATTGCCCATAACCAACGAGGAATAAGAGCCAATCCAAACAACACACATCCCCATCGAAATGTTGGAGAATGGAAGAAAGCCGATACTCGTTCTCCGATTTGTTTTTTCGAGAAAGTTTTTTCACATTCCACGGGCGGCACTCCAATACAAGCAGCGTTTCAATCCGATTCTACGAGTTCATCTCTCAGAACGTTTTGGGAGCCTTGAAAGAATTTACTGAAACCTGAATTTCAAATATCTTAGGCTAGAGGTCTATTTCAATCGATTTGAATAGCGGCGTTGTTGATAAATCCTCTCTCGCCCTAACCCTCGCCCGTCGGGCTGATCTTTACCCACAAGTTTTCATGTGGGGTGGAGAGCGATATGCATGGAG
>CAZFOX010000849.1:0-2479 GCA_964520565.1 uncultured bacterium
GGGGGATTACCATCGCCCAGGCGACGCCGGTGAGGGCGTTGGCAGAATAGAAATACACTGTATAGAGCACATTGATGGTCAAAAGCGGAGCGACACCCAGAACGACCGCCAAACTTTTATTGACGGTGATGGTGGAAGCGATTTCGCGCGCCAAGCGGTCATATTCGGGCTTTTTAATACCCAGATATTCATAAATCACGGCAAACAACGATCCCCCGATCATCAGATTCACGAACAGGATATGCAGAAGAAACAAAAAGACGATCGCCAGTTTTAAAAACTCCGGATGCGCCGGAAGCGGCAGGGGAATGTCGTTGGGGATGGGAATGTACGATGTCATGGTTTGATTTATCTCCAACTAATAGAGCGGCCAACAAAAAGTGTCGAGTAAAAAATAACGATCCGGCTTTTAGATTGCTTCACTTCGTTCGCAATGACACGAATGTATCGCAATGTCATTGCGAGCAAAGCGAAGCAATCTAATGATGATCCGATCCGCCAGTAGATCCATAGTATGTTTTTAGCCGACAATATTAAACGGTCTGACTCCTAGTGCGATTCTCTATAAAAATTACAGAACGGAATAAGATGAATTTTCAATCATCCCTTATCTTCCTCTTTCGATTCCTCTGCCGTCTGCGCTCCGCGGATCGGCGATGGAAACGCGCGGAGTGAGAAAATGTAATCGACCAACGCTCCAAGTTCCGGTTCGTTGCCGGGAAACGGCGGCATGAAAAGACGTGCGTTGTGCATTTGCTGAATATAAATCTTCACGATTTCCTTATCCCAGGCGCTCGTTCCATACATATTGGTCAGTTTAGCGATGATGCCGTTTACCCCATTGGTGGTATGGCATCGAGTGCAAGCGATGCGAAACACTTCGCGTCCTGCTTCCACGGGATTTTCCTCCAAAATACTTTTGTTCTGGATAAACGCCGAGTGAGTGAGGATGCCCTGTTGCTGAAGCAGGGGATAATCTTTGATCCGGATTCCGTTGGCATACATATAGCCGCCGATGACGTAGGGTTTGCGGATAAATTCGCGCACCCGCTCGAAGGTTCCCAATGTCAGACCGGCTACGAGGAAGGGAACGAGCAGCGCGGCGCGGGGAAGGCGCTGCGGTTTGACCGCCGCCCAGACCAGGGTAATGAGCGCCAGACCGCAAGCCAGCAAGAGGGATTGGAGAATCACGTCGTACCGGTTGGCGAAGGCCTGCGTGGCGACCGCCACATTGAGGTTGCCCGCCATCGGCTGGGGGACGGCGATCCAATACCACACTCCCCCCAGCAGGCAGAACGGCAACCAAGCCAGCGACCAGAAGGAAATCCAACGGGCCGCTGAAGCACGAAAATCATCGTTTCGGGCGGTGAAGAAATAGGTCAGGAACAGGCAGAAGAAACCAGCGGTCATCATGGCCAGAGGTGTGCGAAATGCTAGTTGAGGAAGATAAATCGGGTTGAAAACTCCCGTGACGATGCTTTTTTCTTCTGTCCAGTTGCCTACGTCCATCATGTATCCCAGTATGGCTACTATGATGGCCATTGTCAGCCAGGAAGCGATGGAGAGCACCACGCCGATGGCAATATGCAGGTTTTTTCGTTCTCCCTGCAGTCTCTTCCAAGTCATGTAATAAAGGAGGATCAGTACGACTTCGATGAAGAAGACGATCCATTCGGTGAACCATGCCCAATAAAAGACACGGATCAGGCTGCCGATGGCGTAGGGATTGACCAGTGAGGTGGAAAACCAGATTCCCACGCCGGTCATGGCTCCCACACTGGTGGTGATGATGAAACAGACCGCCAGCAGTTTGTAGGCAAGATCGTCCCATCGCCGGTCGCCCGTTCGCTTGCCCCACCATTCCATCAGCGTGATCAGAGGCATGGCTCCCACTGCCATGGGGTGGTTAATGAATACATGAAGAATAGCGATGACGGCGATCAACAGGCGATTGCCAAAAAAGTCCAGATGAAACACCGGCAGATCCATATAATCCATACTCCTTACGTTGTAGGCACTTCGGCGGTTCGTTTATTTTATCTCATCCAGATGTATTTTCGCCCAGGCATAGTTGGGATTGAGTTCAATGGCTTTTTTGAATTGAGCACGGGCTTTTTCTTTCTCGCCTTTGCCCAACCAGCCCAGGCCACTGGTGTAATGGCCTATGGCTTGGCGGATTTCCGGCGTTTGGCGTTCCCCGAACTTGGCGAAGAAATCTTCGCTTTCTTCGCGTTGCACCATCCGTTCGCCGCGTTCGATCAGCCGGTCGAAGACAGGAACGGCTTTACCGTCTTCGCCGATTTTCCGGTAAGCCTGGGCTTTATAATATTCCATCTCGGGGAAAAACGCGTTGATTTCCGAACTCTGTTTATAAAACTCCTGGGCCTTCGCTTTGTCGCCTTTCTTTTCATGAGCCAAACCGATCAGATAATAAGCTCGGACGGCGTTGGGATCGTCGGTGGGCCGTGCAACTTCCAAG
>CAZFOX010000850.1:0-2477 GCA_964520565.1 uncultured bacterium
GGCGAGAGGGCAGATATCAATGCAGAGACCAACACTAACGCAATGATCACCGCCATTCGTTTCCAATAAGGCTTTATCTTTCCCTTGTACGCCTCCCTTGATCGCAATGTTTCCTTTGGCTTTCAGATGGGCTCCTTCCACGATTCCCTGAACAAGAATATTCTTGTCGGAACGTATTTCAAAACCACTCAAAACATCCTTCATCGCCATTACGGAAACTTGAGAGTCGATATTTCCGCTTTCGTAAGCGACGTTACTCTGTATTTTCAAACAAGGATCGATCAATATTTGTCCATTCTTTTTGGTGATGCAACAATCCTCTTTTACTATCAGATGGTTCCCGTCGTTGATTATTTCTGTATGGGGAAGATGAGGGAATTGTTCCTCTCGGGCGGGAGGGGGAGATAAAAGGCGATTCGTTACCGTGTAGCCAGGAATACCGGGTTCAGGTGGTTTTCGGACAGCCAACAAATCGCCCGCTTTTAAATAGGCAAACAGGCGGATATCTTTAAAAGATACTCGTCTCCATCCAAGACTTTGGGGTGAATAACCGAAATCGTCGATATCGATGGTGTATTCAATCTTCCCGTCTTTTCCTCGAACCGGCATCTTGCCTTTTGCCACGCAGATTTCCTTTTTGAACAATTTTTGGGTAAAAATCTCGCGTATTTTTTCTTCTTGAATACCTTGAGTAATCCCGTTCTGTCTTAACCATTCAATCAAGCCCACAGGATCGAGCAACTCGGCCTCTTCTTTAGAAATACGAATCCAAACCGACATTTCATTGGGATCAATTCGATAAAAGGGGCCTAAAAGCCGAAAGGCTTGAAAAATGAATTTCGGGATTCGGCGATCGCCAACCGGAATGGATGGAATTGTTTCAAAGACATGGATGGGAATGTGAAGAGATACATCTCGGATGGAACGGAGAGTATTTTTAAAGATATCTCGCAATTTTTCTTCTGACATGGTTTCATAAATAAATTTAAAAGTCAAAAGAAATCCCCGGACGTTTTCTAATTCGTAAGCAAATGAAGGCTGGTGAGATACTCCATACTCTTTTTTGACTCGAGACAAAATGGAGTCGATTCCTTCACTCATTTGTTGCAGGAGGAGAGTGTAATCGATTTTTCTTTCTTGGATGCGAGAAGAATCTTCTGAAGTTACCATATTTTCTGATCCCTCTCCACAATATATAGCCCGATTGAGATCGATATTCTTTTATTCGCTTTTTTCTTGCGATTCCTGAAATACCATCCGTTTTGAAGAATGTATGGCTTCACTTTCTTGCGGCTTTTGAGTGGATACAATCGTTTCCTTTTTGATGACCAATAGGTTCCAGGCCTCTTGAAAAGATTCAACAAAAAGCACTGTTTTCGTCAATAGAGGAGTCAGGTATTTGGTATCGGCTTCAAGAAACAAATGCTCGTCTTCCTGTAACTTTTCGGGTGGGTAATCTGCTAACTGGTGTATAATCGGTTTGGCGTTGTTCAATAACGAACGGATTTCCTCATAGGATTTAATTAAAACAGGTGCTTGTACGTTCTGCTTATCAAAATATAGAATGTCATCGAGAAAACCGGACAACATTTTGAGTCCCTGATCGATCAGATCGAATTGGAATTGGTACAATTGTTGTTTTTTTTGAATTAATTCCAAGCGGCATGCCCCGGCTTTTTTCAGATAGGGTTCCAGGCGTTTCTGCTTGGCCAGATACTCTTCCATATGCCGGTCACAATACGATTGGTTTATTTCAATATCGTCTAATTTATTTTTTTGCAGTGATTGAACGATATCCTTTGTTGCACAATCAAATTCCTGAATGAGAGGATCTTCTTGGCGTTTTCTCTGGATGGCACTTTCCAACACGTACAGGTCATGAGCCTTACTCGTTGTGATATTCTGAAGGGATTCCAAATTCCGCATTTGACTGGAGAAATCGGCGCTCTCCTTGGGCGCGATCTTACGAATAGCATCGATCAGTGAACGACAGGCTTCGATCCGCTTTTGAATCTCGCTGGAGATATTATTTTCTCCACGTATGCTGCGTTGAATCATTTGGGATTTGACGATTCGTCTTTTTTTAGATAAAATGGCATTCATTTCGTCGATCGTGATCCAAACAACATGACCTCCTCGAATGGTCTTTACCATATTCTCCGGATCAATTCCCTTCTGTTCAGCTTTATAAGAAGAGATTAATGAATCGATGTCGGTCAACATCTTCGCTATTTCTTCCATACTATATTCTTCTCGGATTAGGTGAGAACTCAGCGATTCGGCGCTGGGGGGAGGATTTGAAGGCGTTTTATCTTTTGGATTTTTCATGAGCGTATCTCGGTGCGTTCCGTGAATCTTGTTTTCCGAATCCGCTGTGTCTTTATCTTATCTTAAAAAGTGATTCATAGAAGTATGGTTCTGGTTGACCTTCCCCCGATTCAGTGGACACGGAGTTAAGAGAATGGGGTTGCCATTTC